>NC_009635.1:1255600-1569500 GCF_000017185.1 Methanococcus aeolicus Nankai-3
AACAGAGGCAGATAGATTAAAACAAGTAGATACCAAAATACGAAAGGAGAGAATGAAGATATTGGATAAATTAAGAAAAGAATTTAGTCTGGAAAATCATGAGAAATATGTTGGAAAAATTATGCCTTGTCTCATTGTTGGAAAAAATGAGGGTATAACTCACAACTGTAAAACTGTAAAATTTGAAAATTGTGAAGATGTTAAAATAGGGGAATTTAGAAAAATAAAAATAAAAGAGGCTTTAACATTTGGTTTATATGGGGAAATAATTAATTAAAAAATTAAAAACAAAAGTAAGAAATTAAAAGTAAGAAATAGAATTGATTTGATATTATACTTATTTAAATATTTTATCTAAATATTGGCTGTAATGAGCAATATAAAGGCAAACTTAATGGCCTGTATGGGAATCCTTTGGTTTCTTCTTTTATTTTTTCGATTAACTCTTCAACAGTCAAATTTTCCTTAACTGGCTTTTTTAATGTGGATTTTTCTCTTATTGTGGTTGTTAATATATTATTCTCAACCTCTTTATCCCCTATAACTATAACAAATGGCACCCAGTCCTTACCAGCATTTCTTATTTTTTTACCGACACTTTCTTCTCTATCGTCAAAGTCTGCTCTTATTCCGTTTTCTCTTAGTTTTTTGGCAACTGATAGGGCATATTCAGAATGTGCATCAGCCACAGGTATTACTCTTGCCTGTATTGGGGATAACCAAACTGGCAACATTGGTGGAGCTCCTGCATCTGCATCTAATGAAGCCTTTTCCAAAAGTCCGCATAATACTCTTTCTATACTTCCAGTTGGGGAACAGTGAAGTATGACTGGATAGGTTTTTTCATTTCCATCATGCACAACTATATTGAATCTTTTTGCACTTTCAACATCAATTTGAACAGTTGGATTTTCAATAGGTCTTCCAAAGCTATCTATAACAGCCATATCTACTTTTCCTACCCAGTAGTGTTTTCTTTCTGGAATCAATTCAAGAATTACATCTTTTCCATATTTTTCTTTATATTCTTTTGCCACTTTAAAGAACCATTCTTTATTTTCTTCAAAGAAATCCTCTGTAAATCTAAATATTGTAGAATATGGCGTATTAAGGTCATCTCCTGTTTTTAAGCACATCCAGAATTGATTTTCAAATTCCTCTATTGTCTGTTTGGTATCTTTACAAACAGTATGCATATCTGGCATGGTGAAGCCCCTAAGCCTTTTTAATCCTACGAGCTCCCCTCTTTGTTCATATCTAAAACTGTATGTGCTGAGCTCATATAATTTTAAAGGCAAATGTTTTGGAAGTATGTACATATCCTTTTTCATCATAAATTGTCCAAAACATGCCGCAAATCTAAGCATTAAATCCTTGTTTCCCTGTTTAAATCTGTACTGTCTTTCTCCAAATTTATCTGCATGTTCTTTTATTGCTTTATTTCCCAAATCATACATTACAGGTGTTTCAACAGGCATACCGTTGTTTTCTACAACCATATTATAAACATAATCCTGCAAAAGGTCTCTTATGAGTTTCCCCTTTGGATACCATCTAAAATGTCCGGCATCGGAAGAAGGTTCATAGTCGCAGATTTCTTTTTCCGTAATAAATTTAACATGTGGTGGCTCTATATCCTTTTCTTTACCTCCATGCTTTATTCCCATTTCATGCATGGCTACGGATTTTAAACCTTTATCTTTTAATTTTTTAACCTTTTTTTCATCTAATTCTTTTAATCCTTCCTCTCCTTTTTCTCCATCAAGGATGTAGAATTTATTTTTGGGTCTGTCTTTTGCCTCCGTTTCTCCTTTTTCCTCTTTCCGTTCTGTGGTTATTTTTCTAGATAATTCACTTAATGGATGTCCTTTACAGCTAATCTTAAATGATTTATACCAGCCAAATGGAGCTCTCAAAACAGAATAATTTTTTTGTTTTAATTCTTCTTCAATTTTCTGTAAAACTTCTTTTGCAACCTTTGGGGAGCTTAACTCACTTGATAAATGGGCATAAGGATAAACAACCACATTATTAATTTTTAAGTTTTCGGCTGTTTTTATTATCTCATCTACTGTATTATATATTACATTTTGCGGATTTTCTTCATCCTCTTTCTCAACAGCCATAAAAACAGTTAAACATTCCTCCATTTTTCCATTTAATATGTCTGTATCTTCTGCAATTTTTGTTTTTTGTTTTGCTTCAAATTCCAAATAATCTGAGTGAATCAATAAAACTTTCAAATTATCCCTCTTATAAAATTTGTCATGGTTATAAAATTATAGTTATTTTAAAAATATATGCGTTTCAATTATATAAACTTTATAAACTTTAAATTATTTAAAAAAAAGAAATATGTAATTATAGTCAATCTTCGGTCGTTTTCACTAAACTGTATCAAAACTCCGAAGGAGTTTTTACGATAGGACAAATAAAAGATAGTTATTGAACTTACTATATTGCTTGGAGCTCCATAATATATGCAAAATATAAATATAAATATATATTATTCATCCATTCTTTGAGTTCTTCGCACCGTAAATGCAAAAAATGCTGGAAGAACAGCACCGCCCAATATGGCTTCTGTTAATGCCACATCGGGAGCAAGAAGGGAGCTAAATATATATGCCAAGCCCAAACCCCCTAAACCAGTTAGCACCACACATTTTATTAAATCTTTTTCAAGGAGAGCTCCGACATAGGATAATATTACCAATAACAATATCCCTATGTCCATAATTAAACTATAATTAAAATCCATATTATAATCACCTATAAGCCCACATGCACATATATAATATATGTAAATTATTTTAATAATTGGTAAATGATATGTTAATTAGTTTCCTTTAATTCATCATAATAATCTCCATTGGCAATTGCATGAGCTGCAAATGGACATAGAATTAAATATATTAATGCCAATAATGGCTGATTTAATACTAATAATATGACAATACAGGCAATATCTACAACTCCCGCAATGTGAAGTCGTGCATAAACCATATTTTTGCCATCTTTTTGAATCCAAAGTCTGACTGATGCTATAAGTATCCCCAATGAACATATTATTAAAACAATATCTTTAACAATATTTATGTTAACAAATGTATATATATCAATCATAATTACACCAAATCCAACAATATTAATTATATTATCATTATTAATCATTATAGTTTTTACATATAAATATTTAATGGAAAGTTATTGATGTATTATATATTATTATATGTTAATATTGTATATGATTAATAGCAATATGATTTAATAGGAGCTCCCACCCATTTAAAAATTAAATAGTTAAATAAAATCCTTTTAGGATTTTATACAAAATCGAAGATTTTGTAAATAAATAATATTAATTAGATAAATAATATATAGATTGACATATGTAATATGTGGTGAAATTATGATTTCCAACAGATGTAAAAACATAGAACCTTCGGAAATAAGGAAAATATTTAATATGGCTACAAAGGATTCTATAAATTTAGGAATTGGAGAGCCAGATTTTGACACTCCACAACATATAGTTGAGGGAGCAAAAAAAGCACTTGACGAAGGTAAAACACATTACACACCAAACAATGGAATACCGGAGCTCCGCGAAGCAATATCCCATAAATTAAAAATTGATAATAATTTAGATGTAGATGCCAACAATATTATCACAACATGCGGAGCTTCTGAGGCTTTAATGCTTTCCCTTATGACACTGGTTAATAAAGGAGATGAGGTTTTAATATCAAATCCTGGTTTTGTATCCTATAATAGTTTAACGCAATTATGCGAAGGAAATATTATCCCGATGAAATTAGATGAAAAATTTAACATTGACATTGAAGAAGTCAAAAACAGCATCACAAATAAAACAAAATGTATAATGTTAAATTCGCCTGCAAATCCAACCGGTAAGGTTATGGATAAAAGCGAGATAAAAGCAATATGTGATATAGCAGAGGATAACAATATAATTATAATATCCGATGAAATTTATGAAAAAATAATATATGATAAAAAACATTATTCTCCTATGGAGTTTACAGATAATTGCATACTTATAAATGGTTTTTCAAAATCTCATGCTATGACTGGTTGGAGAATTGGATATATAGGAATTAATGAGAATTTAAATAAAAAATATGATTTAATAGAAAATATGACTAAAATACATCAATATGGATTTGCCTGTGCAACTTCATTTGCTCAATATGGAGCTTTGGAGGCATTAACTGGGAGTCAAAATTGTGTTAATGAAATGTTAAATGAATTTAGGAGAAGAAGAGATTTAATGGTAAATGGATTAAAAAATACCTTTAAATTAACTGTTCCAGATGGGGCATTTTATGTATTTCCAAATGTTGAAGAATATGACAATGGAATGGAAATATCTCAAAAATTAATTGAAAATAATATTTTATGTGTTCCCGGCATTGCATTTGGTAGTGGCGGGGAAAATTATGTTAGATTTTCTTATGCTACAAAATATGAGGATATAGAAAAAGCGTTGGAAATAATAAATAATTTATTTGAATAATATGTCTATATAATCTTAAATAATATTATTAAATATGCTGGTGCGTTAAATGGAAAATTCAAATTCAACAACTGGATTAAAAATACAATTAAAATCAAAAATAAAACCAACAGAAGATAGAGAAAAAGTAATAAAAGCTATGAAAAACATATTTACTGATGCAGAAATTGTAGTCCCCGAAACAGACAAAATATATATTACAGTAGAGGGAGAAGCAAAAAATATTGAAAGATTTAAAGAATTGATTAGAAGTCAGGCAATACTCGACACAGCCCGAAGTGTGCTCGAAAAAGGTTCAAAAGGAAACTACACAAAATTTAAAATAAACAAACAAGCAGCATATTCGGAAGTAGTTAATTTTGATAAAGACATACATGGCGGAATTTATGTAAAAATAATATGTTCCGATGAAGACGAACTAATAAAAGCAATAAAAGACATAGCTCCAAGAACGAAATATGGAAAAATAATAAATGAAGACGAAGAAATTGAAAATGAATATGAAAATAAAAATAAAAAATAGATAGGGCAATAACTTTTTTTATTTATTTTATTATTTTATAGTTTATTTTATTATGATAAATCGACGGACATTTGATATTATAGTAAGTTCAATAACTGTCATTTATCTGTCCTAAATATTAATTTCTTCATATTTTGATAAGGTGGAGAGATTAGCTTTAATTGGGCAGTTAGATGAAAATGTCCGAAGATTGGCTATAAATATATCTCTGTTATTTTACCATATTTTTTAATACTTACTTTTATATATTCAATTTACACGGTGATTTAATGAACAATAAAAACAAAATTAGAAGGGTTCCAGCAAAGAAAATAGCCCACAAAATAATTAACGAATGTGATGTTATTTTAATGGTTGTAGATGGGAGAAATCCAGAAGGAACAAGAAACATGCAATTAGAGGAAAGAATAAAAAAAGAAGATAAAAAAATGATTTTAGTATTAAATAAAGCTGATTTAGTTCCAAAGCATGTAATTGAAAAATGGAGCTCCAAGTTTAAACAAGAAAATCCAAATACTAAAACAGTATTTGTGAGTTCTACAAACAAAAAGGGGACAAAAATATTGAGAGATGATATAAAATACTATCTTCAAATAAACAAAATAAATGAGGGAAAAGTTGGGGTAGTAGGATATCCAAATGTTGGAAAATCTTCTTTAATAAATGCTTTAACAGGTAAAACAAGTGCTTTAAGTGGATTAACTGCAGGACTTACCAAGGGGGAGCAATGGATAAAACTTACAAAGAAAATAAAATTATTGGATACTCCGGGAGTAATTGAGCCAAAAGATGAAGATGAGCTTGTAATGATTGGAGCAATTAGATATGAGAAAATAGAGAATCCAGTAGACCCAGCAATAAAAATATTAAAATTATTGGGTTCATTTGATATGGATATAGTAAGAAAATACTGTGGCGACACCATTGAAATAAATGATGTAGAAGAAATAAACGAGAAGCTTATAGAAAAAATAGGTAAAAAATTCAATTTCCTTGGAAAGAATGGTATAATTGATATGAAAAGAACCGCAAAATACATAATAAAAGATTATCAAGGTGGAAAATTAAATTATTATGAGGTTAAGAAAAAAAGTAGGGAACAAATAAGATCTACAAATATAGGATTTATTACAAAACATTTGAAAGATTTCTTATTTATTGATGACGCAAATGCCGTAGTGTCCCATTTATCAGATATTAGTGAATTATCTGATGTGAAAGTTAGAAAGCCCATAATCGGCTCAAAGAAAATTGATGACGCCACAGTTATAATATCTTTTGGGGAAAAAACAGCAAATGCAGGTAGAAAAAAGGTGGAGGAAAAGGCAAAAACAGACGGAATAACATTGTATTCCCAAGGTGGCGGACGATGTGGGAAAAATAGAATATTTATAGGAGTTGGCGAATAGCCGTGGTAACGCATATGGAGTTATAATTATATGGAGCTCCCTAAAAATTATAGAACAAACTTCTGAATATACTATAAAAATAGAAACTTATTTATTTTAATAGGTGTTATTTTAATAAAAAATATCATTTCAAAATTTGAGGTGTCATTATGAAAATATATTTAAATGGCGAATTTGTCGAAAAAGAACAGGCAAAAATTTCAGTTTATGATCACGGTTTATTATATGGAGATGGAGTATTTGAAGGAATTAGGGTATATGATGGGGTAATATTCAAGTTAAAGGAACATATAGATAGATTATTCGATTCTGCAACTTCTCTTCAAATGGACATACAAACATCAAAAGATGAAATATCAAAAATCGTAATTGATACAATTAGAATAAATGAATTAAATAATGCATATATTAGATTGGTAATTACAAGGGGAGTTGGGGATTTGGGATTAGACCCTAGAAAATGTCCAAAACCGACCATTTTTTGTATTGCCGAACCTATGAATCCATTGCTCGGCGAAGATGGCATAAAAGTAATTACTTCTTCAATTAGAAGGTTACCTGTTGATGTTTTAAATCCTGCTGTAAAATCATTAAATTATTTAAACAGTATATTGGCAAAAATTCAGGCAAATTATGCCGGATGTGATGAGGCATTTTTATTGGATAGCGAGGGCTATGTGGCCGAAGGAACCGGGGACAATATATTTGTAATAAAAAATGGAAAAATAAAAACCCCTCCTGTGTCTTCCAGTGTTTTAAAAGGAATTACAAGAGATGCCGTAGTTGATTTGGCAAAAGAACAAGGATATGAAATTATAGAGGAGAAATTAACTCTCCACGATTTATATGTTGCCGACGAGTTATTTATCACTGGAACAGCTGCGGAATTAGCTCATGTTGTTGAAATAGATGGAAGAGTTATAAACAACAGGGAAATGGGAGTAATTACAAAAAAGTTGAGTGAGGAATTTAAGAAAATAAGAAAGATTATGGGGACAAAAGTTTATTAATAATTTTTTTATTGTTTTTTTAATTTTTTAACCTACGAAATTTATTTTTTTATTTTTATTATAATATTTTAATTTATTAATTATCAATTATTTATTAATTTAATTAATTTTGTGATATTATGGATTATAAAGACATATACGACGATAAAATCAAAGAAAGGGGAGGGCAATATTATAAAAATAATCTTGTTAATTTCTGTGTAAAATTTGAAAATAAATTATATGGCAAAGTTGTTGGAGGGGATTTATACAGAACCACTGTGGATTTAAAAGATTATGCTGGAATTTGCTCCTGTCCATATAAATACAATTGCAAACATGCCTACGCTTTAATTGAAGCATATAAAAATAATAATTTCATTAATGGGGACGAATTATTTAATAATTTAAAAAATAAACCAAAAGATGAATTAATTGATATTTTGAAAAATATTGTTGTCGATGGCTTTTTTTGGGGGGAGCTCCTTGAACGGAACAATAAAAATAATCTTGTGGAAAAAGGAAAATCTATTTTAAAATTAATTCCTATTGAAAATAAAAATATATATACATTTAAGTCATTTTTAAGAAATAGATTTTTAAAAAATGCCACTAATGAGGAATTATTGGATTTATTGGAAGAAATTGCAAATAATGAGTATCTTGAAGCTGAAAATAGGGATACCATTGAAATAGTTGAAATGATGGTATTGGAAATATTTGAAAGAAATAATAAAGAATTGGTAAAAAGTGCTTTAAAATTATACAATAAACGAAAAAATAAATTATGGCTTGTAAATGAATATTATATTGATTATTTTGGAATTGAATATTAATCAATATATAAATATATACTTAAAAATAATGGTATAAAAATAGTAAAAAAATAGAAAATAAATATTTATTCATAGTCAATCTTCGGACTTTTTCACTAAATCACACAGATTAAGCTAAAAATATCTACCCATTACTAAAAAATAAAGAAATTTATTTACAAAAGCTATGCTTTTGTACAAAATCCTAGAAGGATTTTGTTTACAAAATCTTCGATTTTGTATAAAATCTCGAAGAGATTTTGTTTAATAATAAGCCGGATAAGGGACAATTATTGAAGATTGCCTATAATTTTATTTATTCATTGGATAATTTGGAGCTTCATTTGTAATAATCACATCATGAGGGTGGCTTTCTTTCTGACCGCTTTGAGTGATTATTACAAATCTTGCTTTTTCATGCATTTCTTTTATATTCTTTGCTCCACAGTATCCCATAGACGACCTTAAACCGCCCATTAATTGGTATATTGTATCTTTAACGGCTCCTTTGTATGGGACAGCTCCTTCTATACCTTCGGGAACCATTTTAACATGCTTCATTTCGCTTTGGAAGTATCTATCTGCTCCACCGCCTGCATTGGTTGTCATAGCTCCAACAGAGCCCATTCCTCTATATTGTTTGTATCTTCTTCCGTTAATTGTAATTAACTGTCCTGGAGCTTCGTCCGTTCCTGCCAATAGACTTCCTAACATTACGGCATCAGCACCTGCTGCAATTGCCTTTGCTATATCTCCACTGAATTTAATTCCACCATCTGCAATCACTGGAACACCATGCTCTTTTGCAACACTGGCAACTTCGGCAACTGCTGTTAGCTGGGGAACTCCAACTCCTGCAACTATTCTTGTGGTACAAATACTTCCCGGACCAATTCCTACTTTTAAGGCATCGGCTCCCGCGTTTATTAAGTCAATAGCTGCTTCTTTTGTAGCTATATTACCTACAATTAATTTTATGTTTGTTCCTTCTAATTCTTTTTTAAGTATTTTAACATTATTTACAACAGTCATATTGTGGGCATGAGCACAGTCAATAGCTATGGCATCAACTTCGGCATCTATTAGTGCATGAGCCCTATTTAAATCACTTGGACCACATGCTCCTGCTACAATTAACCTTCCTTTTTCGTCTCGTGCTGCATTCGGATATTGTTTTCTTTTTAAAATATCTCGTAATGTCATCATACCTATTAATTTTTTATTTTTTACAATAGGTAATCTCTCTATTTTGTAATTATACATAATTTCCGTGGCCTTTTCATGGGTTGTATCTTCATCGCCCACAATTAACTTTTTAGTCATACAGTCCTTTAAAACTGTTTTTTTATTTTTAATATATTTTATATCTCGTGTCGTGATTATGCCAACCAATTCATCGTTTTCATTTACAACAGGCAATCCACTAATTGATACCTGTTCCATCAATCTTTGAGCATCTGCCACGGTTGAATCTGGCGATATTGTATAAACATCTCTAACAATTAAATCTTCTGCTTTTTTAACTGCCTTTATCTGATTTACCTGTTCTTCCACAGTCATATTTCTGTGAATTACTCCTATTCCACCTTTTCTAGCAATTGCAACAGCCATATCTTTTTCAGATACTGTATCCATTGCAGCAGATACCACTGGAATATTTAATTTTAATCCACATAAATTTACAGATAAATCTGTGTCTTTTGGCTCTACAAACGAAGCATTAGGAATTAATAAAACATCATCAAATGTATAAGCTTTTTTGGCTTTTTCTAATTTATTTAAAAACAAAATCTCACCCATATATCCTTTTATATATGTTATTTAAAATAATATATATACTTTACAGTTAATAGAATAATATATAATGTAAATATATAAAATTATAAAGATTATATGTATGTATTACAATTATTGGGTATGTATATTATATGTATTATATTTATTATTGTATTTTCATTGCATTCTTATTGTATTCATTATTATATTTATTATTGTATCTAAATTATATTATGTGAAACTATGATTTGTATTGGATTAGAAGGAACAGCGGAAAAAACAGGAGTTGGTGTGGTTGACTCAGGTGGAACTGTATTATTTAATAAAACTATAATATATAAACCACCAGTTCAAGGTATAAATCCAAGGGAGGCAGCAGACCACCATGCCGAGACATTTCCAAAATTAATTGAGGAAGCATTAAAGGTAATTCCAAAAGAAAAAATTGATTTAATAGCATTTTCCCAAGGTCCGGGGTTGGGTCCAAGTTTAAGAGTTAGTGCTACGGCTGGAAGAGCATTAGCCTTATCATTGAAAAAGCCTATAATCGGGGTTAATCATTGTGTAGGGCATGTAGAAATTGGAAAACTAACAACTGGGGCAAAAGATCCATTAACATTATATGTCAGTGGAGGAAATACACAAGTATTGGGCTATGCAGGGGGGAGATATCGGGTTTTTGGTGAAACTCTTGATATAGCAATAGGTAATTGTTTAGACCAGTTTGCGAGAAATTGTGGACTTCCACACCCAGGGGGAGTTTTTGTTGAACAAAAGGCAAAAGAAAGTAGCAAAAAATTAATAAAATTGCCATACAGTGTTAAAGGGATGGATATTACTTTTTCTGGACTTTTAACTTCTTCTATCAAAGCCATAAAAGATAAACACGAAAAAATAGAGGATGTTTGTTATTCTCTTCAAGAAACTGCATTTTCAATGATAACGGAAATTACTGAACGAGCTTTGGCACATACAAATAAGCCAGAAGTGATGTTGGTAGGCGGGGTAGCCGCAAACAATAGATTGAGGGAGATGCTAAGTATCATGTGTGGTGAGCAAAATGTGGAATTTCATGTTCCTGAGCCACAATTTTGTGGGGATAATGGTGCAATGATAGCTTGGCTGGGTTTATTACAATATATCAATGGAAAAAGAATGGATATAATGGATACTAAAATAAATCCTGTTTATAGAAGTGATATGGTAGAAGTTAATTGGATTAATGGTAAAAATAACTACGAATTAAAAAGAGAAATTCCGACCCATTTAATTGGGAAGGGGGCAGAGGCAGATATTAAAAAAATAAAATATTTGGACTGGGATTCCATAACAAAGGAAAGAGTGGTAAAAAATTATCGAGTAAAAGAATTGGATAAATTAATAAGAACGGAAAGAACTATAAAAGAAAGTAGATTTTTAAATATAATTAAGGATTTTTTTATTTCCGCTCCGTTTGTTTATGATATTGATAAAAAAAATACAACAATTACAATGAGTTATATTTCTGGAAAAATGGCAAAAGAAATAATTGATGGAGGGGATTTATCTTGCTGTAATAAAATTGGAAAAATTATTGGGGAGCTCCATAAAAATAATATTATCCACAATGATTTAACTACCTCTAATTTTATGGTGGAAAAGGAAAAAAAAGGCAATAACAAAGTTTATATTATAGATTTTGGGCTTGGAACATACTCCAACCTAATCGAAAATAAAGCCGTAGATTTAATTGTGCTAAAAAAATCTATTTTAAGCACTCATTTTGATAAATTTGAAGAAATATGGGATAAAATAATAGATGGTTATAAAATATATCCAGAATGGGAAAAAGTATTGAAACATATGGAAGATGTTGAAAAAAGAGCAAGATATGTATAGACAATCTGTGGGAGCTCCAATATTAGTAGGGAGCTCCATATAGTAAAATATTCACATACCATAAATATAGTAAGTTCAATAACTGTCCCTTATCCGTCCAATTATTACGAATTTCTTTATTTATTAGTAATGGGTAGAGATTTTAGCCTTTAATCATAGTATATTTGCGAAAAAGATAAAATCGTAGATATAAAATCTTTGATTTTATATTTTCCAACAAGAGGTCGAAACATGGCAGTAGGATATAGTTTTTTTAGTTTTTTTATTTATTCATTTACCTCCATATTTATTATTATGAATCCCATCGGACTTGTGCCATTATTTTATATTTGGACTTCAGAATCTGAAAAAACGGAGAAAATAGAATTGTTAAGAAAATCTGCAATTGCGGTTATGCTAACATTATTAACTTTTGCATTATTTGGAGGGTCTATTTTTAAATTTTTTGGCATAACCCTAGATTCATTTAAAGTGGCAGGGGGAATATTAATGTTAAAAATCGCATGGGATATGCTACATGCTCAGGTCTCAAAAACACGGCATAATTTAAAAGATGACGAAGAACCAATATCATTGGAGGATATTGCAGTTGTGCCTATGGCCATTCCTTTATTGGCAGGTCCCGGAACAATTACAACAAGTATTATATTGATGGAACACAGTATTACAACATACGACACATTAATAATAATGTTTTCAATAATTCTTGCCACACTGATTTCTGTTGTTATATTGTATTTGTCCGACAATATTGCCAGGATATTAAGAGTATCGGGAATAAAGGCAATAGTTAGAATTATGGGTTTAATATTGGCCGCAATTTCAATTGAAATTATATCTAGTGGTGTTTTTGGATTAATAAAATCGGCTGGATTGATGTATTAATATAATTTAATTAATATATAAAAATTTTTAAATAGTAATATTTTTTAAAGCATAATGAAATTATAGTTAATCTTAATAACTGTCCCTTATCCGGCTTATTATTAAACAAAATCCTTCTAGGATTTTGTACAAAATCGAAGATTTTGTAAATAAAATCTCTTCGAGATTTTATAAAAAAGCATAGCTTTTGTAAATGAATTTTTTCATTTATTGGTAATAGGTTAGATTTTAGCTTTAATAGGATCTCTAAATTTTCCTCTGAAAAATTTATATGACCTTAAAAATTCCTCCGGAATTTTGGGTCGTAAAAACTCCTTCGGAGTTTTGAGATCGTAAAAATCGTTTGCGATTTTGAGACGGTTTAGTGAAAAAGACCGAAGATTGACTATGCAGTATATTCGGAGCTCCAATATAACAATAATATCAATACCAATATTAAATTAATATTAAATCTTTTCAAACACACGCATGGTGAAAATATGATAGTAATTCCAGCAGTAGATATAAAAAATAAAAAATGTGTTCAGTTGATACAGGGAAATCCTGATAAAAAACATATAGAATTAGATAATCCATTGGAAGTTGCAGAAAAATGGATAAAATGCGGGGCTGAAATGATACATTTGGTTGATTTAGATAGTGCCATATATGGAACTGATACAAATAAAGAAACCATAAAAAAAATTATAGAATCTGTTCCCGTTCCCGTTGAAGTGGGCGGAGGGGTAAGAACCGTAGAAGATGCCCTAAATTTAATAGACCTTGGAGCAGAACGAGTAATATTGGGGACATCGGCTGTAAAAAATCCAGAGATAATAACGGAGCTCCTTGAAAAAGGAATAAATTCTGAAAAGATAATGGTGGCGTTGGATGCAAAAGATGGAAAAGTTGTAATAAAGGGTTGGATGGAGAAAACAGAATATACTCCAATAGAAATTGGTAAAATACTTGAAGAAAAAGGTGCAGGAAGTATATTATTTACTAATGTAGATGTAGAAGGACTATTGGACGGAATAGACATTGAACCTGTTAAAAAATTAGTAGATGAGTTAAATATTCCTATAATTGCATCTGGGGGAATAACTACATATGACGACCTTCTGAAATTAAAAGAAATTGGGGTTGATGGTGTTGTTGTTGGTTCTGCAATATATAAGGAAATGATGGATTTGAAAAAAGCAATAAAAATAGTAAAAGGTGAATAAATGAATAATAAAATAATAACTGTTGGACATATAGCATTGGATTATATATTTAATGTAGCGGAGCTCCCTAAACCAAATACCTCCGTTCAAATACCTACGGCAAAAAAATATTATGGCGGGGCGGCATGTAATGTGGCTGTTGGAGCGGTTAAACTTGGTATTTCTTCGGGAATAATATCATGTGTAGGGCAAGATATTGTGAGCTCAGGATACAGTAATTATTTAAAAAATTTAGGGGTCGATATATCTGGAGTATATCACTCAGAGAACGAAGAGACACCAAAAGCATGGATATTCACAGACCCACAGAATAATCAAATTACCTTCTTTTTATGGGGTGCTGCTAAACATTATCCAGAATTGTCTGTCCCTTCTTTTGATTGCGATATTGTTCATTTGGCAACAGGGGATGCTAAATTTAATGTAAGATGTGCTAAAAGTGCTAAATCCAATGGAACGATGGTATCTTTTGACCCGGGTCAAGATTTACCCCAATATAATAAGGAAGACATGGAAGACATGGTAAATAATGTGGATTTTATGTTTATGAATAATCATGAATATGAAAGAGTATTGGATTTATTAAATGTTGATTTGGATTATTTAACAAATAAAATAAATATTCTTGTAATCACTTATGGTAAAGATGGTAGCATAATATATCATGGCGGCAAAAAAATAGAAATTCCAGTAATTCCTGCCAATAGTATAGATCCAACAGGTGCGGGCGATAGTTATCGGGCTGGATTTTTAACGGCATATCTAAAGGGTATGGATTTATATGATTGCGGAAAGATAGCTTCCTGTATGGCTTCTTTTGTAGTGGAAAAAAAAGGATGTCAAACAAATTTCCCAACATGGGATGAAATTATGCATAGATTGGAAAAAACCGAATAGTATATGAAATATTATTGCTATATTTATTATCTATTTATGGCTCTAATAAATGAAATATAAAATATTAATAATAATATTAACATCATAGTAAGGTATTGGCATGGTATAATGGCAAGAGAACAGTGGAGCTCAAATATAGGATTTATACTGGCAGCAGTAGGTTCAGCTGTTGGCTTAGGAAATATATGGAGATTTCCTTATGTGGTGTATAATAATGGGGGCGGAGCATTTTTAATACCTTATTTTATAGCTCTTTTATGTGTGGGCATATCTGTTATATTGCTTGAATTAGTTCTTGGGCATTCTACAAGAGGTTCTGCACCACTGGCATTTAGAAAACTGTCTGAGAAATATGAATGGATAGGCTGGTTGGCTGTAATTTCTGGATTTACTATTACTACCTATTATATGGCAATAATCGGGTGGTGTCTATATTATTTAGTTAATTTAATATTATATGGGTTTCCAACTGATTTTACAAGTTATTTTTTTGACGATATATTAAGGAGCTCCATGGGGCCCGAAAATATATGGAGTTTTTCCACAGGAATATTGGCTTCTGTGGCATTGTTGTGGTTAATAAATTATGTTATTATAAGGTCAGGAGTAAAAAATGGGCTTGAAAAGGCAAATAAACTACTTATGCCATTATTATTTATTCTTACTTTAATTCTCGTTCTTAGGGGTATAACATTACCTGGAGCCATGGATGGAATAAACTGGTATTTAACGCCAGATTTCTCTATTTTATTAAATGCACAAGTATGGATTGCAGCATTTTCACAGATATTTTTCTCTTTGAGTTTGGGATATGGAATAATGATAGCTTATGCAAGTTATCTTCCTAAAAAATCCGATTTAACAACAAATGCTTTTGCCATATCTCTTTTAAATTGCGGGTATTCTTTTTTAGTGGGTTTTGCGGTATTTAGCACTTTGGGATATATGACATATACAACAGGAGTTCCATTAGATGAAATTGTAAGAGATGGAATAATTCTTGCATTTGTGGTATTTCCAAAAGCTTTATCTTTAATGCCAATTGGAGGATTTGAACTTGCAGTTGTATTTTTTATGGCTCTTGTGATTGCAGGTATTTCTTCCTCAGTATCTATTATAGAGGCAATAAATGCGGCTGTAATGGATAAGTTTGGAATAAGTAGAAAAAAAGCTATTTTACCAATTGTAATTCTTGGATTTTTTGGTAGTTTATTATATACTACAAATGCAGGTATCCACTGGATTAATATGGTTGATTATTTTACTTCTGGATATTTGCTTCCAATAGTAGGAATTACTGAAACGATAGTGGCTATTTGGATATTTAATGGAAATAAATTTATAGATTATTTAAATAATCTATCAGATATGAAAATAGGAAAATATTGGAAAATATCTGTGGGAATAATTACACCATTACTGTTGTTGGGCATTGTTGGTTCTGGCATATTGGCATTATATGATGCTCCATATGGAGGATATGCATGGAAATATTTGGGTATTGTAGCAATTATGTCGGTTTTCAGTGTTTTATTGTCTTTCTTTATTTCTAAAATTAAGAAGGGGGGAGTAAAAACAAAGCCTAAAAGGTGATTAAATGAATAATTCTGCAATAATTATGTTTTTATTTGGTGCAATAATACTATGGGGTGGTTCAATATATTTTCTTTGGAAGTTATTGAGGAGACATAAAAAAAGAAGTAGTAAAGATAATACTAATAATAATACTAATAATAACACTAGACATATAAAATAATATTAAAATATATTAATAAATATAAATATAATATAGATGATAACAATATATATTATATATTATATATTATATATTATATATTATATGAGATATTGTTATGGGGTATGTTCAGGAAATATTTATAATAATAAACCTCATAATAATTATATATTTATAGGCATAGGATTGATATGCTAATTTTATGACTTATCAGAATAAATTACTTCGGAATTAATTGGACACACCATAAATATGAATTTAACTAGATAATTTTATATGTGGGTGATACTTATGCTTTTTAAAAAACTTTCAACTGTTGAGCGAGTATATAATATTGGATTAGAATATAATAATTTAAGATATTTATTTAAAAGCATAACTGCTGTTGTATTGGACGCAGAGGACGATTTGGCAAAATTGTATGATTTAAAGGTCCTCGATAAAATACCGGTAAAGGAGATAATGACAAAAGACCTTGTCTCGATTAATGAATCTGAAACAGCTAAACAGCTGATAAAATACATTGAAAAATATAGGCATATGGGGTATCCAGTCATAGATAACAATAATAAATTGGTCGGAGTGGTTACATTTAATGATTTAGAGAAGGGACATGCAATTATTAGAGATATAATGACTCCAAAAGAAAAGCTTATAACAATTATGCCCGATACTTCGGCATCAGAATCTCAAAATATAATGGCAAATAATGATATTGGTAGGTTGTTGGTTGTCGATGATAATGGGGAGCTCCTTGGTTTGGTGAGTAGGGGGGACATTGTAAAAACATATAGGACCTACGGTAAAAAGACGAAAATCCAAAAATGTGATAGACTCACAATTATGCACTTCTACGATGAGGAGAAAGAGAAAAAACTAAAAAAATTGACGGATGATTTGGTCGTTCTTCTTGGGGGTAGGGGCTATAATGTATCTGAAAAAGAAGAATATATTGAGATACTGACAAAAGATTGGGAACCATTATCCAAAATCGTGTATAATAATGGGAAACCAGACCATCTGTCATTAACAACCAGAACAATAGATATAACGAATATGAAAATAATTGAAGAAATATTAAATACAATAGAAAAATACAAAATTGAAGAAATTGTAATAACTGACCATATTAGGCTTATAGACGAAAAATCTTCTATTCAGAGAATTATAACAGATATGACCTCATTCAGAGATAGTGAAAAAACTTTTGGGACTATTACTATAAGGTCTGACTTCTAATTATGACCATCTACTAACGACAATTGAACAAAATCCTTCGGATTTTTGACACCTATTTTTATATAATATTTTATAATATTTTTTATAGATTAGATTGTAGTTTATTTAAATGCCATTTAAGTGCTCGGTGAAAATATGTATGGAATTGTGCGATATGAAGGCGGAGTTTATAAAAACAATATATTTAAAGAATGGATTGAGGATATTGGTGGATTTATAATTCAAGAACATGTAATGCAATTGGATGTATATATGACTCTTGCCATTCCTCAAAATGAGATTGAAAATCTTAAAATAGAATCCAAAAAATATAAGGGAAAGGTCGTAGAAACTCCACTGGCCGGAACAGAAATAGCAATTGTGGCTCCAAGTTTATCTCGACACCATTTGCCTCATACGGCATGTGATGTATCAGAATATGTTAGGAGATTTGGGGCAAAACCAAATATGATAGGATTATCCCGTGGATTTGGTAAAAAAACAAGCAGTATTCGGGAAGCAGAAAAAAGATTAATTGAAGAACATGACATCGCAATTTATGTTATGGGCAATTTTAAAAGCTGTCTATTGGATAAAACTCATTTATTTGATGTAGATATTCCCGTTGTAATCACGGGAGCTCCTGAAACTCTCGATATAGAACAGCCATATATAGGTAATTTGGGAAGAAGGTCTCAAAGGCTTAGGCACAGTGAAGAAAGGCAGGCATTAAAAAAGATGATAGAGAAAACCACGGAATTAATCGACAAAAGAAGAGAGGAATTATCTTTCGACGCCCCTATTATTCCTCCGGTGGTGTTAAAGGATGAATTAGAAAAGAGCGTAGAAGAAATATTCAATGTTTTATCTCCTATGCCAATTACAACTCAATTAGATGGTTTAAGAATAAAATTGCCTTATGATGCATGTCATGAGAAAATAGAAAATGTGAAGATTGGAAATTATTTGTTGAAAGATATTGCATATATTACTAAATCAGAGATGAAAAATTATATATTGGTAAAAATAAAGCCAACTTCTGAAATTAAGGGATAGTTAATATTATAGTATATTATAGTATGCCATTGCAACAAGTTCTCGAACATACCATAATTAAATATCTATGGAAATATATTTGTATATAATTGTATATATTTTATAATATATATTAACAATTAAATATTATTTATAAAGATAAATAAAGTGATATGGTGATTATATGGAGGAATCTTTTGATGATATATTAAATAATGTTGAGGAAATACCAATATTACCCGGAATCTCCCAATCAATTATAGTAAGAATAATGGAGCTCTGCGGAGTTGAATATGAAGTAAAAACTGATGAAGTGCTTGATAAAGAATATCCAGTAATATTTGGAGATAAGGAAAATATAGAGAAAGCAAAAAAATATTTTATATTATTCACCGAGGTAAAACTTGCATTAAGAGATATTGCACGACTTACACGAAAATTTAATAGTCCCGTAAAATTATATTCTGATGATGAGGAATTAAAGAATGTTATAGGCACATTATTAAATGATGTGGTAAATGGTGATAAAATAAAATTAATCAATGAAAAGCTTGACACAGAAGACTTTGAATTAATAAATATTTGTGGAAAAGATATTTTTGTTTTTGTTTAACATATATATGTTCCGCGGAGCTCCCTGTCCATAAGGCAGGGCAATTTATAGTTAATCTTAAATTAAACTAATTTCTTAATTATTTGTAATGTATTGTAGATTTTAACTTTTAACTTTATATTATGGCATCTCTAAATTTTCCTCTGAAAAATTTATACGACCTTAAAAATTCCTCCGGAATTTTGGGTCGTAAAAATCGCTTTGCGATTTTGAGATAGTTTGGTGAGAATGACCAATATAAACTATAAAAAGTTCTTGAACTATATTTATATATTTTTTTATAATTAACTTAATTTGGGATTTTATATGGATTACTCGATAATAGTACCAATATTGGATAAAGAAAACCTATTAATTGATAGGGGTTCTTTAAAAACAAAGCGGAAATTTGCATTTTTGCTTGAAGAAGGAGACATAATCTTTGCAAATAATATACTCGGTGTAGATGAAGAAGTAGAAGTATTGTTGGATTATACTTATTCAGAAAACACAAAAAGACCAAAGGAAAATATTGAAGTTTATACTATCAAAGAATTGATAAAAGAATAATATATAAGATATAATGATAAATATTGAATTAATTATAATTTAATATATAATATAATACACAATATACGATATACAACATACTAAAAATGATTTATAAAAAAATAAAAGGTTGATTTCATGATAGATTTAGAAGGAAAATCTGCAATTCTTCACGCCATTGGCGGCATATTATTTGGATTATTGGCAAATTATGTATATGGTGCAGGATTGGGAATAGCTAGTGGTTTAGCTACATTATTATTTTTATTTATTGGGCTTGTAATTATGGGGCATGTTTCTGCAATGGTATTGGGAAGAAATAGTTTGAGTCAAAAACAATGGTTAGGAACAGGGGGAACTTCTTATTTCTTTACTGCAATAGTATTTTGGATTATATCATTTAATGGAGTTATCTGTTTATAAGGTGAAAATATGGACAATACCATAATAAATTTAAATTTGGAAAAATCAAAAAAATTATTTGAAGAATCTCAGAAATATCTTGTAAAAGGAGTAAATAGTCCAGTTAGGTATTTTAAGCCATTTCCATTTTTCGTGAATAATGCAAAAGATTATTATTTGGTTGATGTTGATGGAAATAAATATATTGATTACTGTCTAGCCTATGGTCCTGCTGTATTGGGGCATGCAAATGAAAATATAGCAAATGCCGTAATTGAGCAATTGAAACATGGAACTGCATATGGTTGTCCAACAGAAAAAGAAATTACACTTGCAAAAGAGATAATAAAAAGAATGCCATGTGCTGAAATGGTAAGATTTGTAAATTCTGGAACAGAGGCTACAATGAGTGCCATTAGGTTAGCCAGAGGAATAACTAAAAGAAATAAAATAATAAAATTTGATGGGGCATATCATGGAGCTCATGATTATGTGCTTGTGAAAAGTGGTAGCGGGGCTTTAACACATGGAGCTCCCAACTCTCCTGGTATTCCTGAGGACACTACAAAACATACAATATTAGCCCCATTCAATGATAAGGATGCAATCGTGGAAATAATAAAAAATAATAAAGACGAAATTGCCTGTATTATTGTTGAGCCAGTTATGGGAAATGTTGGTTGTATCCCTCCAAGAGAGGATTATTTAAAGTTTTTAAGAGAAATTACGGAAGAAAATAATATAATTTTAATATTTGATGAGGTAATTACTGGATTTAGAATTGCCAAAGGGGGAGCTCAGGAATATTATGGTGTTGTTCCAGATTTGGCAACAGTTGGTAAAATTATGGGGGGCGGTTTTCCAATTGGTGCAATAGTTGGTAAAAAGGAGTTAATGGAAAATTTCTCACCGAATGGAACAATATATCAAGCTGGAACATTTAATGGAAATCCCATATCCATGACAGCAGGTATTGAAACTCTAAAAAATCTTGATGATAATTTTTATAGCACAACTTCAAAATCGGCAAAAAAATTAAGTGATTTTATTGGGGAAACAGCAGAAAAACACAATATACCACATAAAGTTTATACCGTAGCTTCAATGTTTCAAATATATTTCAATGAAGAAGAAGTAGTTAATTACGATATAGCAAAAAATAGCAATACAGATTTATTTATGAAATATTTCTATGGATTAATGGAAAATGGAGTATTTATAGCACCCTCACAATTTGAATGCTGTTTTACATCTATAAAGCACACAGACGATGTTATAAATACAACTATGGATGCCATTGAAGAAGTATTTAAAAAAATTACTCGATAATTTTCAAATCAAATTATTAGATAGAAGCGAAGCTTCTATTTTTAATTATAAATAATTTGTAAATATTAAAACTCCGAAGAATTTCTATAATCATAAAAATCTAGAAGAGATTTTAAGATTTTATAGTGAAAATAAGTAAAGAATTTATGATTTTAGGTTGATTGAAGGGATTATTTTTCTTTTCTTAGCTTCGTTCTAATATATATGTTCGGAGCTCCCCCACATATTATTTTTAATATTTTTTATCTATTCCATTTTATATTATTTTCATAAATATATATTATATCGCTTAATATTGCCGATGCAGTTTCTATGTCTCCTGCTCCTCTACCAACAACAGCAACTTCTTTTGCCAAATCAGTGTTAAGCATGGCAACATTGAGGGAGCCTTTTACATTCATGGGGTCGTCAATTGGTATTAATTTGGGGCCCACCTCTAATTTATCATTGCTCACTTCGCCAATTAATTTTATGGTATATCCACTTTTATTGGCCATGGCAATTGCTTCGGGAGTAATTCTTGTAATTCCTTCAAGTTTAACATCTTTAATGGAGACATTTTTATTCATTAAAGAGTTGGCAAGTATTACTATTTTTGCGGCTGTATCAAGTCCGCTTATATCTTGGTGCGGGTTAGTTTCAGCTATACCTAATTCTTGTGCCTCTTTTAAAACTGTATCAAAATCAAGTCCTTCGGTTTCCATCTTTGAAAGTATGTAGTTTGTAGTTCCATTTAATATTCCTTTTATTTCAAATATCTCGTTTCCTGCAAGGGCATCATTTGCTAAATTAATAATTGGCATAGCTCCTCCAACTGATGCTTCAAACCTAAATAATTTGCTATTTTCATTTGCACAATCAATTAATTCTTTGAAATTTACGGCAAGTGGTCCTTTATTGGCAGTTATTACATGCTTTCCATTTTTAAATGCCTCCAACATATAGGTATTTGCCGGAGCTCCTGTTTCAATATTTGTTGGTGTAATTTCAATAATCGCATCGGCTTCAACGGTCTGTATTGTTTCAATAATTGATAAATCAGTTCCTTTTTCTGGATAATTTGCTATTTTTCCAGTTTCTTCTTTAATTTTTAATGCAGTTTCTAAATTTAGCCCGTTGTCATCTATTGCTGAACCACTTCTATCGCAAATTGCTACAACCTTTAAATCCATTCCATATTTATCTTTTAAATAATCCTTTTTTGAAGTTATGGCTTTAAGAACTCCTTTTCCAATTACTCCAAAACCTACCAATATAATTTTCATTATTTCTCCTCTGTATTACATAATTAGTAATTAAATAAAATAAATTAAATAAATTAAAACGATTTTATAAACAATAGATTTTTTTCTTCTGATATTTTATTTAATTCTTCACATAGTTTATCCAATTTGTCTGCATCTATTATTATCTTTAATCGTGCAGAAGATTCATCAGATGGGTCAGGCATAGATAAATCTAAATCCAAAACAATACCATATTTATTTAATCTATCTATCGTATCCTTGATATCCGTATCTACTACATGACCAACAACTACTAAATCTATGTCTTTTTTTATTATCTTTTTATTGATTTTTGTAATTATTATGTCTATATTTTCAAGGGTATTCATTAGCTCATTTAATAGTTGTTCGTCTATATCATTTATTACAACTCTAACAGGCAACCTACCATTTAATTTTTCATCTCTTAAATGAATTACACTAAATATATTGATACCTAAATTTGATATTGGTATTAGTGTTCTAATTAGCTCCCCGGGAACATCTTTTAATTCTAAATCAAGGGTTATCATTTTTTCACCAAATAATAATGGTTATCGATTTGTTATGAATTTTATTAAATTTTATAATATTTATAATTTCAATATATTATGCAATATAACATATAATATATTTGTATTGAATATTTTTTACTATTTTATTATTTTAATATCCTATTTTTTATATATTTTTATTTTACCACCATACATCCTTTATTCCTAATTTATATGCAATAATATTTGCGGATAAATGTATCATGGGAGTAATTACCAATAAAAAAATCCCCATCTCATAAGAAACTGGTGCAAATGGATATACAAATAACAATGCAAATACAATAAAACCAAGCTGGTCAAGAATTGGGGCAGGTCGTCCTTGTGCTAATCCCAATCTTCTTTTTATGAAGCTTCCAATGGCATCTCCAAATAGTGCACCAGCAGATAGCAATAGTCCCACAATCCCCCATTCGAAAACATTAAAATTAAATGCAACTGTCCCGAAAATGTTTAAATTAAATATAATTCCTTCTAAAATTGCAGTAATTGTTCCACAAAATAATCCAAAAAAAGTTCCTTTCCAACTTACTCCATTGCCTATGATTCGTCTACCATCAAAAAAACATTTGCCCCCATCAATGGGAGCTCCACCTCCGAATATACAGGGTGTGGCATTTGCAACATAGGCAGGTAGAATAAATATAAATGAATTTATAACTAAATAAATAATGCTCATACAATCCCTCAAATATTATCTGCATATTATAATTATATATTGATAATTATATAATACTTCATAATTATCAATATATATTATATTTAAATATGACTATTATTGTGTGTAGGGTCGATAAACAATATATTAAATTGATTTTTATTTATGGTCAATCTTCGGTCGTTTTCATACCAATATGTCACAATTAAAAAGCCAAAATATATTGTTATATTACTAAAAACGAAGTAAATATACCTAATAATTTCTCAAAACTCCGAAGGAGTTTTTACGACATGCAATAATCAGAGATTATTGAATCCCGGGGGGACCTCAAAATTCCAGAGGAATTTTTACGGTAGTATAAATTTTCCATTGGAAAATTTAGAGATTGTAAATCGTTTCCAAAGGAAACGATTGAAATAGGATGGATAAGGACGGCTATTGAAGATTAACTATATTTAACAATATTTTATGAAAAAAGTCAATGAAGGTTTTTCAATTATGGCTAACGAATAGACTACCTACTATATAATCTTATATATAGTTATACAGATATAATCATATAAAAATAAACAGAAAATACAATTAATTAAAAATTAAAAAGGGGTAAAATAAAATGGGGAGGGGTTTAATAGTTATTAAAAATTTGTTATATGAATATATATTCCGTATTTGGGTATGAGGGGTGGGAATGGGATTAGGAGTTATTATCTCCTACCGCGATGTTATCAGCAGCTACTAATGGGGGTGTAATTTGCTACTATCCCGCATCGCGCATAATCTAATTAGTATTTCTAATATATAAATGTTGCGGTAATTTTAACTGGCCGCCACACTTGAATTATAATTTCATTTAATAATATTAATATGCTCCATTAAGAAATTTAAGGATATACATTTTTATAATAATATTCTATTAATTATATATGTATAATGTATTGATTAATTAAAATACCACTGAATACCCATAGAGGTGATTACATGAGTAATCTAAAAGTGGGGGTATTTGTTTGTTATTGTGGTTCAAATATTAATGGTGTCGTAGATTGTGAGGCAGTAAAAGAATATGCTTCTACATTAGATGATGTAGTATATACTGCAACCTATCCATTTTTCTGTGCTGACCCTGGTCAAAATATGATTAAGGATGCAATTAAGGAGCACGGATTGGATAGGGTGGTTGTAGCAGCATGCACACCAAAAATCCACGAACCAACATTCAGAACCTGTTTATCAGATGCAGGCATATCCCCATATTATTTGGAGTTCGTAAATATTAGAGAACAAGATTCATTTGTCCATATGGCTGATTCAGAAGCAGCAACCAAAAAAGCAATGGAATTAGTTGCTGGCGGTGTTGAAAGAGCCAAGAATTTGGAAGACATACCTCAAAAAACCGTAGAGGTTGATAAATCCTGCCTTGTAATAGGTGCAGGAATTGCAGGAATTCAGTCTGCCCTAGATTTGGCAGACCAAGGATTTAAAGTATATTTAGTAGATCAAGATGAATCCATTGGAGGAAGGATGGCACAATTGGCTAAAACTTTCCCAACGGATGACTGCTCTCTGTGAATCTTAGCTCCTAAGATGGTTACAGTAGCAAACCACCCAAATGTTGAAGTAATTACCTATGCTGAGGTAACAAATGTTGATGGATATATTGGTAATTTCGATATTACTATTAAGAAAAAACCAAGATATGTTAGTGAGTCCGCATGTACAGGCTGTGGGGCATGTGCCGCAGTTTGTCCAATAGAAGTACCTAATGAATTTGATTGTGGATTAGGTATGAGAAAAGCTATTTATGCACCATTCCCACAAGCAGTTCCACTTGTATATACAATAGACAAAGAACATTGTATTGATTGTAAGTTGTGTGATAAGGCATGTGGTCCAGATGCAATTGACTACAACCAACAACCAGAGGAAATAAAGTTCAAAGTTGGAACAATTATTACAACAACAGGTTATGACGAATTCGATGCTTCATTGAAAGAAGAATATGGATATGGAGTATATGATAATGTAATAACCACACTTGAAATAGAAAGAATGATTAACCCCGCAGGACCAACAGGAGGTCATGAAATAAGACCAAGTGATGGAAAAGCACCTAAGAAAACCGTATATATTCAATGCGTAGGTTCAAGGGATGCAAAAGTTGGAAATCCATACTGTTCAAGAATTTGTTGCATGTTTTCATTGAAAAACGCTCAACTTATGAAGATGCACGACCCTGATTCAGAAGTATATATCTGTTATATGGATATTAGGGCTTATGGTAAAGGATATGAAGAATACTACCAGAGAGCTCAGGAACAGTTTGGTGTTAGATTCATAAGAGGAAGACCTGCTCAAATTATCGAAGACCCTGAAACTAAAAACTTAAAAGTTTTAGTTGAAGACACCTTACTGGGTGAAGTTCTTGAAATTGATGCAGATTTAGTTGTTCTTTCAGCAGGGTTGGTTCCAAAACCAGACACTAAAAGATTAGCTAAACTTATGGGATTGGATGTTGGACCAGAAGGATTCCTTAAAGAATTCCACCCAAAACTTGCACCTGTTAATACCAAAGTTGAAGGTATAGCAATTGCAGGATTGGCACAAGGACCAAAGGATATTCCTGATACAGTTGCTCAAGCAAAAGGTGCGGCAAGTGCCGTAGCTATACCAATGTCCCAAGGACAGGTAAATATTGAAATGATTAGAGTAGTTGTTAATGAGGATGTATGTGGTGCCTGTGGAATTTGTGCTCCTCTATGTCCATACAATGCCATAAAATATGAAAATGACTTGGCAGTTGTAGATGACATTGCATGTAAAGGATGCGGTTCCTGTGCAGGAGCTTGCCCAAGTGGTGCAATGCAGTTAAGATATTACAGAGATGAGCAAATATTGTCAAATATTGATGGTATGCTTGATACTCATAAATGTTTTGAACAAAAATAAAAATAATAAAAAAATAACTGTATGGCTTGTGGAATGGAACTCACTAATAAAATAAACTAATTAAATATCATATACTAAATATTCCATTAATATTAATATATAATATCTCAGCAAAAAAGAATAAATATTATTTATATTATTAATTTGCTTACTGGGTGGTAAGTAGAATAATAAAACAGATGATGCACTATCCGAAGGCTTAGCCAGGGTATGTGTTGATGTGGAGCTCCATGCTCTAATGAAATATATTTACATTATAAATATAGTTTTAATTTATTATTAAAATAACAAAGGCGATATTCTATGTCTGAACCAGTTATTATGTCATTTGTCTGCTATCAGTGAGGATATGGTGCAGCAGATTTGGCTGGAACAAGTAGAATGCAATACCCTTCGTCAATCAGACCTATAAGAATACCATGCACGGGTAAATTTGATATTACCTATGCATTAAGGGCATTCCAAAAAGGGGCTGATGCGGTATTTGTCGTTGGGTGAAAACCTAATGAATGTGCATTCGAAAGTGGAAACTATAGGGCCGAGGATAGGGTAAAACTCACAAAGCTAATATTGGATGAAATGGGCATTGGCGGAGAACGAATCGAAATGTACATGATGAGTGGAGCCGATGCTGGTAAATTCCTTGAAGCTTCAAATGAGATGACCGAAAGAGTTAAAAAATTAGGTCCTAACCCTCTCAAAGGCTAATTAAAACAAAAAAGGATGAATTTCATAGGGAACCAACTACGGACTTATGAAATGACTGCCTCCTATGCAGGAGGATATTAACATTATTAATTATTAATATGGTGAATCGGCAATTAATGAACAATATATCCAAATAATAAAAGAATAAAAATGTATATATTTGTAATAAATGATAAATAATATATAATTTAATCTTAGTTCATTGAACTTAGTAAATCTCAGGATTTACTGTTTATTATTAACTTAAATGTTCGCCAATTTACCATATAATCATTTTTTAGGATTTTATCCTTATTTTTTTATAGATTGGGTGATTAAATGGCAGATAAAATCAAAATGGGATTAATTCAGCTGTGCGGATGCTCTGGATGCCATATATCTCTGTTAGATTTACATGAACAATTGCTCGAGGTTCTCCCAAATTTAGAAATCGTTTATGCCCCTATTATTGCAGATGCCAAAGAAATTCCAGAAGGTATCGATGTATTCCTTATTGAAGGAGGGGCAAAAAACGAACACGACAAACACTTGATGGAAGAAATTAGGGCTAAATCAAAAACAGTTGTGGCATGGGGAACATGTGCAGCATTTGGAGGAATCCCTGGATTGGGAAATCTTTACAAGTTGGAAGATCTTAAAAAAACAGTATATACGACAGATTCAACAGATGAAACAGCAGGAACAATACCGTCTGAAAATGTGCCGGAGTTGTTAGAAGAATTAAAACCTGTTTCAGATGTTATTGATGTAGATATAGAATTACCTGGATGTCCACCTACTCCTGCAATGATTGCCAATGCAATTTTGGCATTATTGGGGGCGGAAGAATTAAATATCCCTACAAAAATTGTATGTGATGAATGTAATAGAACAAAAGAAAATGTGGCACCGGAGACTTTAAAAAGAACATTTGAGGGAACACCAGACCCTGTAAAATGTCTATATGAGCAAGGATACACATGCATGGGAATGGGAACAAAAGCAGGATGCAATGCCCTATGTCCATCAGCAGGTGTTCCATGTAGAGGTTGCTTTGGAAAAACAGATGCTGTAATAGACCAAGGTGCAGCATTAGCTAATGCTTATGCTACAACAGGAGAGGCAGTAATAAAATTGGATGATAAAGTGGCCCTATTTAACAGATTCTCACTGGCAGCTTCATTACTGAATAAAAAAGTTCAGTAATTATGTTAAATTGGTAATTAAAGGGCCTACGCCTAAAACAGATAACATAATATTATATATGAATGCATAAAATTATATAAATCGAAGATTTTAATAAAATCATTCGGATATGGCTGGCCATCCTCTATGAGTTTTGTATATTTGGTTAAAAAATCCCTTTGGGATTTTTATATCTCATCAAAATTCACTGATGATATGTTTAATCGAAGCTAACAATTTGGGAGAATACTACAAAACCGTAGGTTTTGTTTGGTATTAGCTTTAACTAGGATGTCCATCGATTTACTATTTCTCTCCCATATCTGCCATATTTATATTGGCGACCATTATTGGAAGATAATTTTATAATTATTTAATCTCATTATATTTATATGTTATAATTAATACACGGTGAATCCAAATGAGTAAAATTACAATTGAACCAATATCCCGAATTGAAGGGCATGGGAAAGTTACAATTACATTGGACGACTCAGGAGCTCCCACCGATGTTAAGTTGCACATAACAGCACTAAGAGGATTTGAACAATTTGTTGTTGGAAGACCCGCAGAGGAGGTTCCAAGGATTGTCCCAAGAATCTGCGGTATATGTCAAACTCCACATCACTTAGCATCCGTTAAAGCTGTTGAGGCAGCATGGGATGCTGAGGTTCCAAGTGCAGCTAACAAAGTGAGGGAATTAATGCATTTAGGAAATATGATTCACAGTCATTCATTACATTTCTATTTCCTGGCTGCTCCTGATTTTGTAATGGGCCCAGATTCAAACCCCGCTACAAGAAACATAGTTGGAGTAATCGGGGAAGCTCCTGATGTCGCAAAACAGGCAATAGCTTTAAGAAAATTTGGTCAAACCATAGTAGCAACCACCGGGGGAAGACCAATACACCCGGTAACAGGTATTCCAGGGGGATTGTCAAAATCATTTGCAGAAGCTGATAGAGATGCATTTTTGGCTGAAGTAGATACAATGATTGAATATGCTCAAAATGGAGTAGCATTAATTAATTCATTAAATGAAAAATACGCAGATGCTACTAAATCATTGGGTGTAATTGATACTTGGTATTTAGGAATGGTTAAAGATGGAAAACATAATTTCTATGAAGATACACTTAGATTTGTATCTCCTGATGGAAAAACAAAACAAGAATTCAAACCAGCCGAATATCTTGATAATATTGGAGAGCATGTTGTAGAACACAGCTATTCAAAATATCCATACAATAAAAAAGTAGGATATCCTGATGGATTATATAGGGTAGGTCCATTGCCAATGCTAAATGTATGTGATAGTATGGCAACACCACTTGCAGAAGAAGCAAGAAAAGAATTTGTTGAAACATTCGGAGCTCCTGCAAATCAATCATTAGCTTACAACCATGCAAGATTAATAGAAATATTGGCAGCATGCGAAAGAGTTAAAGAATTGTTAAATGATGGAGAAATTACTTCAACCGATGTTAAAGCAGAAGTTCAACCAAAGGCAGGAAATGGTGTTGGAGCAATATATGCACCAAGAGGAACGCTATTCCACAACTATGAAACAGATGACAATGGAATAGTTATAAAAGGTAATATGATTGTTGCTACTACCCACAATGTGCCAACAATGGAAAAGGCAATTCAACAAGCTGCAAAAGAAATATTTAAATAAATCTCAAAATTTTCGGAGAAAATTTTGAATTTTGAAATATGGAGATAATTGATTATTATATATATTATTTGCACATTGGTAAATTATCAATTAATGAATATTAATTATTAATCAATTTATTCTCATAATTTCGTCAAATATTTGATGGTGAAAATATGGAAATTGAAGAAAGCAAACTAAATCTCATTGAGATGGTTTTAAGAGCATACGACCCTTGATATTCATGTGCTGCACATGTTATAGTTAAAAATGAAAAGGGAGAAGTTATATTTGAGATAAATAAGGAAGAATAATATATCATTCAACCGAACCTTTTTAGGAGGTTGTCTGATTATATTCTATGATTATATATTTTAATATTTTACATAATATTTTCTATTATTATCTAATATGGGTTTTTAGGAGCTCCGAAGATAGTAAATCAACAATTAATGTCATATGTGGTTGTTAATAATATTTAGGTTTATAGTTAATCTTCAAAAACTGTCCCTTTATTGTCCAAATAATTATGCGATAAGGCCTATTAATAGAATATAGTATTATTTGCATAAATATGGAGTGAAATAGTTCAAGATTGACTATATTATCGTTATTATTCTATATGGCATAATACCCTTAACAGATATATATTTAATGTCAAATATCCATGATTTATTATAATATACCATTTTTCTATTACTTTATATTAAACTCTATATTAATGATATATTATAATAAATATTCTAAAATCACTAACTAATTATATATCAATTGATTATTTTATTTTTATTAGATTATGAGGGATTATAATGGCAAGTTCAAATCAGGGAAGCAATTGTAATAGTTTCTCAAAAGATGTTGCTGCAATTGAAATTCAAGAAAAAGCCTGTCTGGTATGTGATGCATGTAAGGAAATATGTCCTACGGAGGCAATCGAAATAGCACCATTTAATACCTGTGTGTTATGTTTGTCTTGTGTAAATGCATGTCCAACAGGAGCTTTATGTGTTATAAATGACACAATAAATTACAACCCCATAAAATGTACTAAATGTGGAGCATGTGCAAAAGTATGTACCACAGGAATTAAAAAGGTAGATGATAGATTACCATATTCAAAAGGACACTGTGTATTATGTGAATTATGTGTTGGAATTTGTCCTATTGATATAATTTCAATACCTAACAAAATAGATAATCCTAAAAAAGAAATTCCATCGCCAAAAGAGGCAATTGTTGTAATGGACAATTGTGTTGGCTGTGGGGTATGTCCTCCGGTATGTCCAGTTGAAGCCATAACAATGGAAAATGATAGGGCAGTAGTTGACACAGAAAAATGTATTTACTGTTCAGTATGTGCTCAAACATGTCCCTGGAATGCAATATTCGTAAATGGAAAAATGCCAACAAAAAGACATAAGAAAATAGACTTTAAATTAGATTCTGAAAAATGTATCGGCTGTATTGCCTGTGCAGAAATTTGTCCAGGAGATATGATAAAAATTGATTCTAAAAATATTGCTGTGGAGCTCCCAAAAGCATGTCCTGCATGTGGATTATGTGTTGGAGTTTGTCCAGTTGATGCCCTATATCTTGATGTAGATTATGATCCAGCAAAATCTGTAAATGAAGAAGGTCTTGTAATTGTTAATGAAGATTACAACACCCTGAAAAAATGTGCAGAGGTTTGTCCTACTGATGCCATAGTTATAAATGAGGAATCAAAATCTGTAAAGATGTGTATTGTATGTGGAGCATGTGCTACAACCTGCCCAACAGGAGCATTAAAAGTAGGAAATATTAAGCACAATGGAAAAGACTACAATAGAATAGTATTTAATCCTTCAATGTGCAACAGTTGTGGGGATTGTGTAGGCGTCTGTCCAATGGATACATTAGAATTGGTAAAAGAAGACAAACACCCTATAAAAGGATATTGTGTAATGTGTCTCATATGTCTTGAAAAAGCAAATGAGATAAAGAAAGGAGTTTTAGAATTGAAATAAATATACATTATTATTAATTATTTTAATTTTTTTACATTATATTATATATTTTTTTAATTAAATGATTATATTTTTTCCTAAGTTATATTTTTTTATATTATATAATTAATTATTTTATTATATTGATATTATTTTATTGGCAAATTAAAGATATGAGGCAAATAAAACCATAAAAAAGGATATAAATGTGATACTATGGAGATAATCCCTGTAATTGATATTATGGATAACATGGCAGTTCACGGAAAAAGTGGGGACCGAGATAACTACAAACCATTGAAATCTGTTTTATGCAATTCTTCAAATCCTGCGGATATAATAAATACATATAAAGAAAATGGGGCAAAAAAGGTATATATTGCCGACTTAGATGCCATAATGGAAAATGGAAATAATTTTGAATGTATTAAAGAATTAGATATCTATAAAATTGTAGATTGTGGCATAAAAAATAAAAAAGATATACAAAATTTAGAAAAATTAAATTTTTGTAATAAATTAATAGTTGGGACCGAAACTCTTGATGATTTGAGTATATTAAATAATGAAAATATTATTTTAAGTCTTGATTATAAAGACGGAAAATTATTAAATTATGAATTGGAGGAAATATTAAATAATATACAGCATAATACTTCTTTAATATTATTGGATATATCTTCCGTAGGCACTCAAAAAGGAATTAATATAGAATTAATAAAAGAAATAATACAGAAAAAGAAAGCAACAAATCCCCTATATATCGGAGGAGGAATAAAAGACGAAAACGACTTAATGGAAGCATATAGTTTAAATGTAGATGGTGTTTTAATAGCCACTTCAATTCATAATGGAACGCTAAATTTAAAAGAAATAATTGAAAAATATAAATAAATTGGTGATAATTTGGACAATACACTAAGAAGAATTGATATAATAAAAATATTAATGGAATATGTGAAAGATGAATTAATAATAAGCAATATAGGATTTCCCAGCAAGGAGCTCCACCACATAAAAGACAGAAATGAAAATTTTTATATGCTTGGCTCTATGGGGTTATGCTCTTCGATAGGTTTAGGTTTGGCATTAAACACCGATAAAAAAGTAATTTCAATTGATGGAGACGGATCTGTTCTTATGAATTTGGGAACATTATCTACAATTGGACATACAAAACCTAATAATTTTATTTTGTTAATTGTGGATAATTCTGCCTATGGTTCAACAGGAAACCAGAAAACACATACAAACAATACAGAATTAGATAAAATAGCTAAATCATGTGGATTACATACAATTAAAACTAAAAATGAAAAAGAGCTAAGAGATGCTTTAACTAAGGCACTAAAAGAAAATAAAACCACCGTAATAGTGGCAAAGGCAAAGGCATATAATGAAAAAACAAAGAATATAAAAATTCCGCCAGTTGTAATAAAATATAGATTTATGAATTCTGTTAATGGGTAATTACGATAGGACAAATAAGGACAGTTATTAAACTTACTAAATATGGGAGCTCCTAAATAATAGTTTGTTCGAGAACTTTTTAAACGAAATATGCCATGACATATTAATTTATTTTATATTATTTAAAAAACATTTTATATCTTTTATTTTGTTGATTATTGGATAACCAATAATTATATCATTTTTATTTTTTAATTCTTTAATTTTATCTGTATTCTCCAATGATAATATAAAGTCCCCCCAATTATTGCCATTATAATTTTTTCTACGATTTAAATAATCCTGCATTGATTTTAAAATATCGTGGTTCATTTTTTCAACAAATGGAACATAAATAGCCTTATCTGAATTGATTTGAGGATATTTTCCACCATACACAGAATAACTTATTAAATTATTTTCTTCAATTATATTTTTTACAGTTTTTTCAATACCTTCAGTGCCAATCCACAGTTGAATATTTGGGCATTTATCCATAGCGTTATTTATTAAATCTAAAATTATTTTGTTTGGTGTGTTTATTTCTTTATCTGATAAATAATAATTATTTCCCAATACTATTGATATATCAAAATCATAAGAAGAATATATATCCAATAACTCTAAGGCATCTTTTCTTTTACTTTGAATTGTTAAAACACATTTTTTTAAGTCGTTTAACAGGCTTTCATTAGTTAGTGGTATGTTTTCTGCATCTATAATATGATAGTCATAGACGGAACTAATAATATTATTTAATTCCAACAATTTTTGAAAATCATTATTTATTTTGGTTAATTTTGTAGCTATTCCATATTTCATATTTTCATTCTTTCATTTTTTAAATTATTTTATTTTAATTTTTTAAATTTTTCGTAGATTTTTAATCCGCCTTCTATCGCCCTACTTCCAAAGTAGAATGCGATAACTATTCCAAAAATCATTTGAACCGAACTGAATATTTTTTCATCAACCGGTTCAAATAATGTATAAATATATAGTATTGTCATTATTATTGTCAATGACCTTCTAACTTCCTTTGTATCTAATAATTTATCTTCTGAAATTAAATTTATACATTTATCATCAATATTTTTAATTAAATTTTTATTATATTCATTTTCAGAATTATTATTTTCTTCCATTTTTAATTCTTTTTTTAATGAAATTAATTTATTGACTAAATATTTTCGTTTTAACTGCCCGATTAATTCCAATCCAATTAATAAAAAAATAAATAATACGATTAAATGCATTGCTTGGAGTCCCATAACTCCACCCCTCATAATTATTTATTATTTTTTCTTTTTCCACATTTTAGGATATGTATTTGGACTCATAAAAATCCTTTCAATATCTACAATAGGTTCTTTATATTTTTCCCTATTATCTTCTTCGTTTTTACTTTCTTTTAATACATTTTTGGTGTTTAATAGTGCCGTTCCTATTCCTATTGCCTCCCCTTTTAATGTTTCAATTAATACGGTTTCGTCTGCCCCTATTCCTTTACTTAATTTGGATACTCCGTTTAAATATACATTTGCACCATGGCATATAGCATCTACTGCACTATCTTTAACAATTATTTTATTGATATGTTGAAGTCCATATTCCATAGGTTTTATTATTTTTCTTAGTTCTGTTTCGTCCCCGTTTTCTTTCCAAAAAATATATGCATCTGTTAAATCCTGCAAATAAACTATATCTTTTTCTGTGAATGGTCCACTTACAATTCTTCGGAGCTCCTGCATATGTGCCGAAGTTCCAAGTGCTTCCCCCATATCTTCGGCAAGTGTTCTTATGTATGTTCCGGATTGACATCTTACTCTAAATAATACATCTCTTCCGTCTTTTTCAAGCAATTCTAATTCGTAAATTTTCCTAATTCTTAAACTTCTTTTTACGGCGGCTTTTAAAGGCGGTCTTTGAAATATCCTGCCTGTGAATTTTTTAAATATTTTTAATAATTCCTCCTCTTCCGTATCTCTATGTAAGTGCATTAAACAAACATACTCCTTAGGAATCATATGCCACACAGATATACATTTTGAAGTGTTTTCCAGTGCAACAGGCAATACGCCTGTCACTTTTGGGTCAAGTGTTCCGCCATGCCCTGCAAGTTTTAGCTTTAATATATCTCTAACCCATGCAGATACCTCATGGGAAGTTGGTCCCGATGGTTTATCTATTACAACAATACCATTTTTAAGGAGCTCCCCTATTGGTCTATTGTATGGGTCGCAACCATATTCATAATTTGTCTTTGATTCTTCCTTTGTAATTAATTCCAAAAATACCACCAAATATTTTATATTTATTTTATACAAGTTCTTTATTTTATACTTTTTTAATTTTTTTATTTTTAATCAGTTTTACAAATTTTAAAAATCCCATAAAAAGCCCTATAAAAAAGCCAATAACAATAAAAATTTTATTATCATAATAATGGGCAAATAAATATCCAATTATAAACCAAATTATAATTGATAAAACAAATTCATAAGCTATTTTTATCATGCTCTACCATTAAAGAGTATTTAAATGGTATTTTTAATTAAATCGTCTATTTTTTCAGTAATTTCATCAATTCCTTCTTCAGATAAAGGTTTTGGAACAACTTTTTTATCATTTTTATATATTGTATCGGCAAGTTTTCTAAAAACCTCTGAAACATCACTATCTGGCGCATATTCTATTACTGTTTTTTTGTAAATTTCTGCCTTTGTAATAATATTACTCATTGGAACCTTTCCCATTACATTTGTTCCAATTTTTGAGGCAAATTCTTCTACAATAGATGGCTCATTTATTACACTTCTTCCACTGTATATAATTCCCCCCAATGCTACCTTTCCCCTATTGGCATATCTTTTTATTCCTTTACATATGTTATTTGCTGCATAAATTGCCATTGGGTCGCAGGTTGTAACAATATAAACATCATCTGCAAGATGTTTCTGTAATGGCATGGCAAATCCGCCACATACTACATCTCCTAAAATATCGTAAATAATTACATCGGGTTTTATTGTTTCAAATGCTTCCAATCTATTCAATATATCTATTGCCGTGATTACTCCCCTTCCCGCACAGCCTACGCCGGGTTCGGGTCCTCCGCTTTCTACACAGTAGGTTTCACCAAATCCTTTAAAAACAATATCTTCAAGTTCCAGATTGTTGGCACCATTTTTTCTAAGGGCATCTAAAACTGTTGGAATTTTCCTTCCCATTAAATTTCTTGTTGAGTCTGCCTTTGGGTCGCATCCTATGACCATTACTTTTTTACCAGATTCCGCTAGTGCCGCCGCTATGTTTGATACATTTGTAGATTTTCCAATTCCTCCCTTTCCATAGACGCAAAATTTTCTAACCATGTTATCACCAAAAAAATATTATAGTATGTTCGAGAACTTTTTACATTATATAATTAATAATAAATAACAATATATTGATAAGTTTATATGTACATATTGCTTATTTTTATGGCTTATAAAAGGACATATTTTTCGAACACACTATATTCAAACGAAATATGAGTGAATATGTTATGTGGCATGGAGCTCCATAATATTTTATATATGCAATTAATTATTTAAAATTATTTAAATGTATGGATATATATGAGGTTAAAAAATATGCCGTGGGGGTGATTCGAACACCCGACAACTGGATCTTCAGTCCAGCGTTCTCCCAGGCTGAACTACCACGGCAAAACTATTCACATCTAAACATTAGATTCATAGTATAAATACTTTTCGCCGAAAAGTTTATATATTAAAAGTGTAATTGTTATTGTGCTGACAAGATAGAGAAGCAGATGAAATGCCCCCATAGCTTAGTAGGTAGAGCGACGGACTGTTAATCCGTAGGTCGCAGGTTCGAGTCCTGCTGGGGGCGTTCTTTTTTTATGATGGCATTATTACAAAATTAATTATAATTATTGTATATTAATTATCTGTGATGTGTGGGACCATAGCTCAGCCTGGTTGGAGCGCTCGGCTCATAACCGAGTGGTCAAGGGTTCAAATCCCTTTGGTCCCATAATTAATGCTCCAGTGGTGTAGTCCGGCCAATCATGCAGGCCTTTCGAGCCTGCGACTCGGGTTCAAATCCCGGCTGGAGCACTTTATTATATTTATATTATATTTAATGTTTTATCGGTAATTGGTGTGCAGGGGTTGTCGAGCCTGGCCAAAGACGCAGGACTTAGAATCCTGTCCTATAGTGGTTCCAGGGTTCAAATCCCTGCCCCTGCATTATTTATATTATTTATTATTACTGTGGCCGGTGTAGGGTAGTGGTTATCCTGAAGGACTGTGGATCCTTCGACCCGGGTTCGATTCTCGGCACCGGCCCCATTACTTTTTTAACGATTTTAAGAGTTATTTAGTCTTTTTTTATATTTATTTTTTTTAAAATTTTAGTCCTTCTACCTTACATAGTCCCCTTATCTAAGTCTTTCTGAATTTCTTTTAATAATTTCTTTTTTCTACTATTGGAGTGTGCATAAATCATAGTAGTTCTTATATCCTTGTGTCCTACATAATCTCCAACAATATCCAAACCATAGCCCTTATTTAACAAATCTACCACCCTTCCGTGTCTAAGGGAATGTAGTGTTATTCGTTTGTTTTTTGGAAGAGTCCCCCTACCTACTAACTTATTTACGGTCCTCTTAAATACCTTCCCAATCCAATAATCACCAACTTTGCCATTATGTTTATTTTGAAATAAATAGTCGTTGCTCTTTTTTGATTTCATATAATAGTCTATGTAATGTTTTAATGCCTTCAAAGTGTCATAGGCACATACTGTTAATCTTACTTCTCTGCCCTTTGTGTTTCTGAATTTGAATATTCCCTTTTGGAAGTCGCAGTCTTTGAGCTTTAAGTTTAATATCTCTCCTATCCTTGCTCCCGTGTCATATGTTAATCTTATTATTAGTGCATCCCTTACCTTTGTTGCACTATTGGAATTTAGTATTTGTTTTATAATTTCATTTACTTCCTCGGAGGTTAGCTCGTCGAAGTGTTCCACTTCGAACCGTTTGAATTTCCCCAGCTCTTTGCAGTATTCTTTAAACTTTACATATTCTGATGAGTTTTTTAAGAACATCACTTTATAGAACACAGATAGGAACTTGTAATAATGGTCTTGTGTATTTATGGAGATGTTTCTTTCTTCATTTAAGTATTTGAAGAACATTATAAAGTCATTGAATTCTAATTCATCTGGCTCTTTTTCCAAAGTGTTAAAGCAGTAATTGAGAAACACTTTTAATCGTATTATATCATTCTTCAATGTAATTTCTTTAATATTTGCAAATTTTCTAATTTCTGTGAATTTATCTACCCATGGTTTTGTTTTATCTGCTTCTTTAATGAGGAGGAGCTCCTCGAAGTCCTGCATTTTTCCACACCTGTTAGCATTTTAGTAAGTAAATATGAATATTCTAAACTGAAATTTTAATTTTAACCATATTATGACACAAAACGGTAGGGTTTTGATGTCATATTGGTGATTTCATCACAATATCTTATAAATTCTCCATTATGTTTTGTTATTACCATTGCTATTTTTCCCATGCCTTCTTTTATCATATTTTCACCTCTATGTAGTACGCCAATACCCAAATTTCGGGCTGTATATCTCTCCTCGGATAGATAATACTTCTAAAATACGCTCTACTTCCTCAATAGTTATGTTGTATTCCTTTTCTGCCCGTTCGAATATAATCTCTTCACTTACTATGTCCTTGCATTTGTTTTCATCTTCGATAATTTTTAATACCTGTTCTGATTTTTCCCTTTTGCTCTTGGGTATTCCATAAACTTTATCAATATCTATTTTTCCAGTTTCTGGGTCATAAGATATTTGCTCTAAACAGAACTGCATAAGTTCTATTGCTTCCCTTGCATCTTCGGTATCAACTTCATTCTTTAACCTGGCTTTGGCTACCACTTCGGATAATCTTATAAGTGATTCAGCCTGTCTTGTTGTAATTGTTATGGCTCCATTTTTTGATAATTCCCTCATTTTTAAGTAGTAATCAATGATTAATTCTTCTGCTTCATCTGATATGGTTGGTTTGAAATTTTCATCAACATAATGAAGATACTTTATTAACAGTTCATCGGAAAGTTCAACGCCGTTTATTTTTATCTTTTTTTCAGTTCCTTTTATTTTTTCATTTCCACTTCTTATTATGAATTTTAAAATATCTTTATCGTTTTCATTGTCTGGAACATCCCTTAATGGGAATATTAAATCAAATCTTGAAAGTGTTTCGGGTTTTATAGGGACTTGTTCCATAACTGATAGGTTTGAGTCATACCTTCCTAATTTTGGATTACATGCTGCCAATGTTGCACATCTTGCAGGTAGTTCAAGGTTGTTTTGCATCTTTGTAATTTTTGCCATTTGGCTTTCCATTGCATCATGGACATAAGGCATTACTTCTTTATTATGTGTAAATTCATCTAAACATACGGTTCCCCCATCTGCTAAGGCATAGATACCCGGTTTTACTACCCATGATTCCCCAAACTCTGTTTTTTCTTTATTTATACCTCCAATTAATCCTGCCCCTGATGCTCCTGACATTGTGGCATACTTTGTGTTTGGAAGTTTTTTAAGTTGGTGCATCATTGTAGATTTTCCTACTCCTGGGTCTGTAATTAAAAGAATATTTAGATTCCTTCTTTTGTCTCCTTTTTCTACCCCTTTAACTTGCTGTAAAAATATGGCTTTCTTTACCTCATCCATTCCCTTTGTTTCCCTGAGCATATAGTTTGCTAATTTTTCTATAACTTCTGGGTCTTTTGCTATTTTATAGATGTTTTCAATGTCATCTTCTGTGATGTTAATATCGATGTTGTCTATTTCTTCGTATCCAAATGCGTATAAGTGTATATCTGCAACAGATGTTCCTTTTTTGTATTTTTCAATTGGCACTGCAACTACTCTTAACTTTCCAGAATATATTGGTTCTGAATCTTCAAGGAATAATGATGCAGTGTGTTGTTTCCCATCTTGTGAAACTTCCAATTGTTGGACAATTAATTCTTGGAATGTTATCCTACTTTTTGAGTCAATTGTCATTCTTTGATTTGAACAGTTTGGACAGGATACTTTCTTTTTTTCAGGGTCTTCCCAGAAGTCAAGTTTTACAGTTCTTTTAGTTCCACATTCAAAGCACAGATATTCCGCTTCCGTTGTTCTTGATTTGTTCTTTGATGCTTGAACTATTGAACATTCAAATTCTACAAGTTTTCCTATGTCATTTGCTCCTATTTCTGAAAGTTTCTTTTTTGATGTTAGGAGGTTTGTTATGAATATGTGTGTTATGTTCGTTTCCTCTGCAAATAGTTCTTCGTATGTTTCTTTGTAAATGTTTGTTAGTATGTTCCTTGCTTCAAAAGGATTGTTTTTTATAATATCACTTAATTCTGCTAAATGAGGGAATGACAATATAAATTCTTTAATGTTAAAGGTTCTATTATCTGGGTTCTGGTGTAGGATTAGTTTAAAGTATTCTTTTATTTCTTGGCTATGTTCGAATAGGTATGCATCTACATCAGATATTAGTTCCTCATTCTCATGTTGTATTGAAAGTATTTTTTTACCGTTTATTGTTTCTTCTTTTATTTTTCCTTGTTGGATAAGTCTATTTTTTGCCATAGATACTGCATTTTTCTTGTGATTGTTGATTAATCTTGTATAGATTTCGTCCCATTCAGTTATTCCATTTTCGATAAGTTTAAGTATTTCTTCTGATATACTCATAATTACCCCTCTTTTCTTAATCAATATATTTTTGATATATTTTCTCTATCTCTTACAGTGTCCATTAAATACTCTATTTTATCGCATTGTGTTATTTTATTTTGATATGATTGCTCTAACACATTGTCCCATTGTCCTTTTTTCTTGCATGCTTCCTTCCATTCCATTAGTGCATTTTTTAACTCCCTTGCTTTTTCCCTTACTTTATCTCTTTCCAGTGCAGTCATTTTTATCCCTCTTTTCTTTTTCATTTTCAATAATAATTTTGACCTGTTTCCCAATAAATTTTTTAGGTATTGTTATATGTCCTGTGTTCCCTGTTGGTTTAACAGTTTTAATAATTTCAACTTGTGCCATAGTTCCACCTAAAATATTGTTAGTAATAACCTATTGGTTAGATATGGATAACCAATTATATAAAGTTTTCGATTTTTGGTTATTAATAACATAAAAGTTTGAAATAATATTTATGGGGGGGCAGGATATATAGTTATAAACTAAAAAAGGGAAACTATGGATTTATTAAAAATAATATCAAAAAAGAATAATAGATTGGTTTTAAAATTATTATCTCAGTATAATAAACTATATTATAGTGCCATAAAAAAAGAATTAGGGATATATGATAAGTTATTAAATAATGCATTAGATGAATTAGTTAATGTTGGATTGGTTAAAAAAGAAATAGAAAATCCCAAAGTAAGAACCTCAAAAGTTTATTATTCCCTTACCGGTTTTGGAAAAAAAGCAGTTAAACTATATGACTATGCAGAACAGTTGGAAAAGGAACTGGAAGAAGAACTGGAAGAAAAAAGTTTAATAAGTATTAATGGCAGTGTTGGTGATAACAACATCATAGCCAACAACATCCAAAATTCCAAAATCTCTTTTAAAAAATAATCGTAATCCCTGTCATTGTAGTTTCTTTTAAGAAATCATAAATAAACTTTATTTTAATTCATATTAATCAATTCATGTGAATAACTATTTGTTCATTCACATAAAATGAGTAATTTTAAAAGAGTATAGCTAAAAACAATATATATAAATCCTTATTCACACATTCACGCAAAAAATTTTTATGAGTAAATTTTTACCTTCGAAACCTAAAAAATTACATACTCAAACATAAAAATTGCACTTATGAAAAAATTGCGTGAATAAGTGAATGAGTTAGTATCATTAAGTAAATACTAAAATACCTTATAAAATTCGTTGGATTGTGTGAATGAATAGATGTCTATTCATGTGAATACGAATTTTTATAATAAGGAAAAATTGAATAAAAAATATATTAATATGATGGGTGATATATTGGTAATTGATAATAATTCAATATGGGATATTTTAAAAGTATTTTTTGGAATGATTCTTGGGATTGGAATAACAATTGTAAAATACAAATATTTGACAGCCCATGATAATCAAAAAACTATTGCAGAAATGAAGGGAAGTTTTGACGAAAGATACAAGAATTGTGATAAAAATTTCAATGAATTAATTAAAAGGATTGAACGATTGGAAAATAAGTATGAACATATTGACAAGGGCTTTGGAAAATTGGAAGTATCAATACAATATTTTGAAACATTTATTAAAAAAATCGAAAAATAGATGGTGGTTATATGTCAAACTTAACGGATTATGAAATCCAGAGAAGAAGGGAGCTCACACAAAAACTTTATGATAATACCATAACCCCAAGCGAAGCTCAGGAACTTACTGAAATACTTGAAAAAGAAAAGAAAATAGCAGAAGAGAGGGATGAAGTTTTAGCATTAGTTGGTATTGTTTTACTGTTGGGCATGGCAGCTTATTTTTTATCTAAGAAATAATTTCAAATAAATATTTTAAAACAATAACTGCCGCAGGAGGTATAATTATATACTTAACCAGTAAGTGGAAGGTTATTTCTTTTATTGCCATTTTCATCAATTTTTTTAATATCTCTTTTTTCTTCGTATCCTTCTGAAACATCTTCTTTATCTTCAACACTACTATTATTTTCAACAGCATGCTTATTTTTACGATTTCGTATATACTCCTGTGCATGGTTCTTTGCATTATCGATGATAAGAAAAAATTCATCTGGATACAGTGCAAAGTATCCAACCACCAAGGATATTAGAATAAAAACCATATACCAAATATGTCCTAAAACTGCAAAAAATACGGTGTTTAAGATTACGATAATAAAAATATATAAAAATATTTTCTTTTTTTCATTATTCATAAGTTCCACCTAAATAGTTCCAATATTATCAGAAGGTATCTGGCTGGATATAACATTCCCTGCTGCATGTTCTGCCCCACCAAACCACCAACCTATGATGAATAGGATTACAACTATTCCCATAAGAATCAATATATTAATTACATTCCCTATCATGTAGATTACTACTGCTTTAATCCAACCAACTTCAAGACCATCTTTTATAGATTTAAAAAATCCTATACTTCCAACAACACCTGCTATAATTTTAAGGAGTAAAATATATTTGGACATAGAGTAATATATAACGATAAGAGCTCCTGGAATTAAAACAATTAGTTCATAAAAGATTGAATTAATCAATGCCGATGTCAATATGATGATTGCCTCAAAATATGAAACATCTTTATTGAATATTCCACAACTCATTTTAAATCCAATAGCATTTATTGCAGTAATTATTATAAGTCCCATAACGACAAATGCGATAATTGCAATTACATCCATTATTCCACCAATTTAGCATTTAACCCAGTTATATATATGTAGGCATGGTCATTTTTTGAATGTTTTAACTTATCAGTTAATTCTTTATTTACTTTTCTATACCTGTCCCAATCCACATCCTCCGCACACTTGAACAATACTTTTATCTGACAGTTCCCAGTTATTGTTTTATCAAGAAGTGCTATTCTTTGAGTGATTACAACCAGTTTTAAACCTCTTTTCCTACCCCTTGTTATAAGTTCCAACAAACCACTTGATAATTTATACTGAGCTCCTCCGCAAAATCTTGCCTCATCTATTGCAATGATACAACCCTTTACATTATCAAATATTTTTTGATACAGTCTGTCCAACTGTTCCAGGTAATTATCTTGTCTTAAATTAGGAACATATCTTATAATAGGTTTAGTTCTTAAATCATTCAAAATGCTTTTGGTGGAAGTTTTGTATATGCCATCGTATTCGTCTTCTGGGTCAATTACTACTACCTTTACTTTTTTCTTTATTGCAGGTTTTAAAATATTCCTTTTAAAATATTCTGATTTTCCAGTTCCAGATGCTCCATTAATTATGATGTGTTTTATATTTGCTCCTGCCATAATTCTCACTCTTCTATTTTGTCAAGAACATCTTTGAATTTATCTCTATATACATAAGATACAATAGTTATGTGTTCAGATTTTTCAACAGCACCTATAAAGAAGTCGAACAATTTTGCATTTGTAAATCCAAGCATCATCTTTGCCATTTTAATTAAATCCTTATTTGCTTCAATTTCCTTCTTTTCATCAAAATTAAATTCTTTTAATACTTCTTTTGAATCTATATCAAATATTTTAATTTTCATCATTACCAAGCCTCCGCATATATTCCTGTTTCAGTTATTCCTACATTTTGCAAATCCTGTTCTTTTTTAATATCTTTTTTATTTTCTTTATTTTTAACATTCTTAACTTCTTTAATCTGTCCGTTCTTTTTCTCCATTTCATTTAAAACACCTTCAAATTCCAAAGTCAAAATAACCAATTGAATTAAAAAACTTATGTCGTTCGCCTTTTGAACTTTCTTATATAATTCTGCATTTCTTGCAATTGTTTTTTCCATACATACACAAATACGGTTTATGGCGTCCTTTCGTTCTTTCACAAAATCCATGACTACTTTTTGTTTATTTTCTATGTTTTTATGTCTCATAGCCATAACAAATAGCATAACCAATATTATGCTTTCTAATAAATCCTTTATTTTTGCGGTTTCTTCGGATATTTCATCGGTTTTTATTTCTGTTTCTTCATCTACACCATTATCGGAATTTTCAATAATTTCAAAGTCTTTTAAGTCTTCTTCAATTATCGATTCTGTGATACTGTCAATATCTGGTTCCGATGTTTCAACTTCATGATTTTCAGAGCCTTTTTTGATTTCAATCATAACCACCACTACCATATTTAGAATTTACACCAAATTTTATGTAAAAACACTTTTTTATGCTCTGTCATTTTCAGAAGTTTCAGAAAACCATTAAAATAGCGAAGTTTCGGAAGTTTCAGGGAACTACTGGTTTTACTAAAAAGATAATGGTTAAAAATCAAAATAACACTTAATTTATATGTAAATTCTATATCAACTATCAAATCAGGAGGTGTAATAATGCTTGAAACTATGTCTGCTTTTGACCTTGGTTTTCTCCTTGTTGCAGGAGCTTCATTAATAGCTGGTTCCGCAGTGATGGGGATGAAAGTGAAAGATACAGCATCATCCGTATATCATGAAAGACACCAGGACAATAAAATCAAAGAACATGACATGAAACTTTCACATGTGGAAGCCAAAAATAAATAATTTAGAGAAAGATAATCAAAAATTACGGGAAAGAATAGCATACTTAGAAGGAGCTATTGAAATGTTAAAAAATAAATAATAATTTTTTCTTTTTTTTTAGGTGATATTATGAAAGTAATGGGCGTAGATATAAAAAAAGCGGTAATATCAGCAGTTATATTTTTTATAGTATTTATGGCATTGAGCTCAGGAATTAAAGCAATACTTCCAGGAGAACAGGATTTAATGTAATGGTGATATTATGATTGGAGTTGTAGAAAAAATAATTGGTTCAACAGTCAAAACAATAAATGCAAAAGATAAAATGCAATCATATTTAAAAGAGAGTTATATTTACAACGCATTTTATTTTAATGTGGATTTTGATGATAATGCTGAATTAACAGCAGATACACTTAACCAAATAGACATTGGAATATACGCAGGAACAAAGGATAAGAGTTTCTTTTTAGGAACTTTGCTCGATCTTAATGTGCTTTCATTCTTGCAGAATGGAAGAAATATAGTTGATATTGCAAAGAAAAAAGTAAAATCAGCATTGACATACGATTATGATGATGATACTGTGAATACTGCAATATATCCTTACCTCCTCCCAGATTGCCAGATTGAAATTACCAACAAATTAGAAAAGCAAGTTAAGGCAACACTTGGATATATTGGATTGGATACTACAAGTTATGTCCAGTATGTAAAATCAAAATATGGAGGTCAAATATCAGAGGAACAACTCAAAGCACAATTAAACGCATCAATAAACAAAAGAATATTCACAGGAAGAGGGGAAACACTCACAGCAACAGAACAGACATTTACAATATCCTCTGCAAATGGATGGTATGATAGAATTATAATCTATGTTCAAGAAGGAAACATAAATGAGTTGGAGCTCCAATCACTTCAAACAGTTGTTGAGAGAAATGATATGGAAACATTAACTGATATAGCATTTTTAAGGAACGATAGAGACCCTACAAAATCAGTGCCAAAACAAATAGCAATAATTGAAAATTTACCGGCAAGTCATAATTTAAATCTAACAATAAATGGAGATAAAGATACTAAATTTAGAATATTGACTGAGAGAATAGTTTAAAGGTTATAAGATGATAGCACCTAAAAGAATTCTTACAGCTTCAAGAGATTTTGTAGTCAAAAATCCACGATCCGCAACAGCAGTTGCAGGTATTGGTGGGCTAGGGATTGGATGGGTGGGAACAAATGCAAAAAGAGATATTGAAGATGCATTCCAACCCAGAAAGAAAAAATCATTATCCAGTCTTATTATTGTTTTAGTCATAGTTAGTGCAATTGTATATGCAATGAAGAGATGATAGTATGCTTCCAGTAGGTAGAGTAGCAAGAAGGATGAATAAGCCCAGACCTCACAGAAGACCAACCAGGAGAACACACAGAAGACCAACCAGGAGAACACACAGAAGACCAACCAGGAGAACACACAGAAGACCAACCAGGAGAACACACAGAAGACCAACCAGGAGAAGGACACCACCACATCATATTAAAGCATCCAGTAGGACACCCAAAATTAATAGTAAGATACCTAAAATCAGAGTTCCAAAAATAAAAGTTCCAAAAATAAAAGTTCCAAAAATAAAAATGCCCAAATTAAGAAGAACCCCAAAATTAAGAAAAGGGATAAATGAACCAAATGTTTCAAAATGGGACAAGCTAAATGGAATAGTTGGTGGATTAGGTATAGCAGCCACTGGTGCAGAGCTCTACATGATGTCAAAATGGATGGGAGATTCTGGGGACACAGGATATGAAGAAGATGGCCATGGAGATATGGGGTATGGAGATGGAGGCTACGGTGGAGGTTATGGAGATGGAGGCTACGGTGGAGGGTATGGAGATGGAGGCTACGGTGGAGGCGGATATATGGATAGTTTAGGCGATGCATTAGGAGATGCTACTTCAGATTATCTTCCCGATAGTGCATTAGACCCGGGAGGAGATATAGAAGATGGAACACTTACGCCAACCGATGACGGTGGATATGTTGATGGTAGTGGAAATTATTATACTCCAGACCCGGAAACTGGGGAACTTATTAACCCAGAAACAGGACAACCATATATCCCAAAATCGACAAAATATACTCTTGTTGGTGTAGTCTTAGTTTTAATTTTAATAGTTGGTGTGTGGATATACAAAAAGAGAAAAAAGGGAGAATAATATGTATGTTTTAACTGGGAATGTAGAAGAAACCCCCGGCGAACGAGAACGATTACTATCTGAAAAGCAAAACTACGGGATTTATTTTATTGTCATAATAATTTTATTAGTGGTGTTGTGTTATGGGCTCTATAAACGCAGTGATAAGTGATGTGAGTAATGTAAATAACTTAACCGGGGTCATAACTACAACCGGTAAAATAGAACATAATATTAACAATTCATTCAAGATTTTAGGGATAGTATTTTCTGGGTTTCAATCTGAAAGCCCCGCTATCCTGGGTGTAAAGCCTGATGATTTTGAGTTTATGAATATGTATGTATTTAAAGGAATATCTGGTGCTATGGGATTGAAAAGCCCGATATATAATCAAAAGGTAATAATTGAAACAAGCGGAGTAGTTGAAGCTCCTATATATTATACAATAGTTTATGAGTTGAGGTGACTAGATGGCTGAAACAATAGGAACAATTAACACGAAAGGACAATCCGGGGAAATAGTAATATCAGTCCCTAATGACCTATGGGATAATAAAAACATATATTCAATCGGTGCGGATATAAGTGGTGATGATTATCAAAATGGAGTAAGAGTTCAGTGCATATACAATAGAAGATGGACAGATATTTCAGACAGAACGACTAGGTGCGATAGATTAGAAAATTTAAATAACACAGGAAAAATTAGACTAAACATAACAAAAGAATACAGCAATACAGTTAGGGTTTACTGGATAAAAGAAGAAGTCCAAGAAGAAGACCGTTAGGGATACTATGAAGTATAATTTTTACATCTATCCAGGGGGGAATGCAAAGAAAATAATATTAAATCCTATTTTAAAGGATGCTTCCATATATGAAATAAACCCCAATGGTGCAGGTGGTGAATACTTAATAAAACCAAATATTGTTAGTGAATACTTAATTAACCCTATTTTAAAAAATGCTGTAAATTATGCCATAAACCCCACAGGAGAAGTTAAGGGATATTTGATAAAACCAAATATTGTTAGTGATTATTTAATTAACCCTATTTTAAAAAATGCTGTAAATTACATTATAAATCCGTCTAACGAAGTTAGAGAAAATCTTGTTATTCCAGATAATAATGTTTTGGAAGTGGAACTTTCAGGTTCTGGCAATCCCATAACCCAACTATTCACATCTGCATCACATCAATACAACATAACTCCATCCAGTGTTGTTAGTGAGTATCTAATAAAACCCAGTGTTGTTAGTGAGTATCTAATAAATCCTATTTTAAAGGATGCTTCCATATATGAAATAAACCCCAATGGTGCAGGTAGTGAATACTTAATAAAACCAAATATTGTTAGTGAATACTTAATTAACCCTATTTTAAAAAATGCTGTAAATTATGCCATAAACCCCACAGGAGAAGTTAAGGGATATTTGATTAATCCAACTTTAAAGGATGCTTTGATATATGGAATAAACCCATCTAACAAAGTTAGAGAAAATCTTGTTATTCCAGATGATAATAATATTCTGGAATACATTATAAAACCAACTGCTTCTTTTTACATTTATCCAAATGGAAATGTGGATGACTTCAAAATAATTCCATATTATAAACTGTTCGGAGGAGGAGCTCACGAATATAATACAGCAAACACCTACACGACAACATTTGTAGGTAATGAAATATTTTCAAGTTCCACAGAAAACTTTGAAGTTCCTAATTTATTGGATATTATAGATTACCCATTTAACATTCCAAATTTTAACATTTCAGACATAAAAATTTACACAGGATATTTATATTTCAATCTAACAATCGAAACTTTTGGATATGGATTATGGAGAGGCTCAAACTTATGCAGTGCTCCAAGTAGCATTATGGTTTTTCCATCGGCATACAAGCTCAATAATGGAAACACATATTGGGGAACTGACATACAACCTAATATGGGAAGCATAAAAAACAGCCACATAGGATTTTTCGGTTCAAAAAGACGGGATTTATTGGCAGAATGGGGGATAGATGATGCTCAATATATACAATTCATTAAGAATATGGCGTTGGAATGGATGAAATTGATGAGTGATTATGGGACTGAATGGAATAATCATTTGTTAGATACTCCCAAAACGGTAAATATTGCAAGAGGTATGGAATATGCAAGTAATGTAATGGATGCAGTTTCCTCTTATGGAGTAGAGGGACTGATGCAGTTAGGTAAAGAAAAAATTGGCAACACATACGAAGAGATTAAGGATAATCCTGAAACATTGCTATATATTGGATTATCTTATGCTGTTGAAGAGGTTGCGGGTGCGGTTTTGGCTGGTGTTGGGCTATCAGCAGGACTGGCTTTTGCGGGTGCATTACTTGTAGGGGTAACATTTCCAATAGACCAACTTATGGACGATTGGAAAGAATGGAAAAAAACACATGGAACAGGCTGGCAAAGTTATGCAGGATTTGCATGCAATTATATTGACCCTACAAACCCCGATGGATTATGGCATGATTGGGCAGAAAATTGCTTAGATTTAGCAGGCTCAATTGCGGACTGGTTGGGATTAAATCCCTCTGAAAAGAGTTGGGATGATTGGTATAATGAACTGTCGGAGTATTCTTATAATTCTATAATTGGTGAAGAATTAGAAGAAATATCATTTATGGTTAGGGATTGCGGATATTCCACGGCTTCTTATGATGGATGGTTAATGAAAAAATATCATTTGGTAAATGCAAATTCTTTTCAAACCCCACAATACGAACTAAAACAAATGATTTCCTTACCTAATGGAGATATATTTTTAAAACCATTAGATTTTAATGCAGATAAATTATTTAATAGACCCTTTACGAGTTTAATAATCTTAAAAAATTGGGAAAAGGATTATCCTTTATTATCGCAAGTTATAGAAAATAATGATATTTCAACATTCTATATTTGTTCCTCTTATCCATCATATATACAAATGCAGTTATTCAACATACCTAAAATTAAATTAGGGTGAATATATGATTAAAAAATATTATCTCTATATTGAACTATGCAATTATTATTTAGAAAAATTTAAAAAGAAAGATAATTTTTATTACCATCTTCAAAACTTCATTTATGAAGATATTAAAAAGTTTGACACGAAACCACTGAATAATATTGATAATTTATGTCATTACGCTTGGCATATTTATCATTCCCTAAAATCAATTGAAGAAAAAAAGAACTTTATTTTTGTATTATTTGCTATGTATAATAAAATTATAGAATTATTTAAAAATATGAAATTTGTATATATTAAAAAAATACTAACAACTATTAAAGTTAATGAAGAGATTTTTAAAAATAATTACTATGTTTTTGATAGTGATAATTTCAGGTTTCTCATTTATGGGGGGGACAACTTAATCAGCGACATTTCTTCAAAATCAGAAGTCATGGAATTATGTAAATACTTTAGAATTCCTGTGAGTGTGGTTTAAAATGAAATTTGATAAAGTAATATTTTGGGGCATTGTAGTTCTTGCATTTACTGTTGCCCTGACATACTCCACAAATAGGTTAATGGATGAGGTGAGAAAATGAAAGTAATGAGCAAAGGATTACAAATATATAATTTAAAAAGGTTTTTAGAAAAAAATAATATTGATGAAGATTTAATTGATTTGGAAGCATTAATTGACCCTACACTATCTTATCCAGAAAATAAGGCAATAGTGGCAGAACATATTAAGAACATGATTAAAAATAAAGAATACGATGCAGAAAAATACGACGATGAATATATCCAACATTTATTAAATGTTGCCATGGAGCTCCATGAAGAAAGAAGCGAAAAGGCACAAGAACAGGATGAAAAAATTAAGAGTAAAAAAGTTATTGACTTAGAAAAATCGAAACATCCAGAAAAGGACTTAGAAAGATGGAGCAGGAATATGGGGAAAATGGATATACTTGGGATAGATTATATACCTGATTTTTCAAAACCTTTGAAGAAAATATTGAGGGGGTAATATGGTTGTTAAGGTTGCAGTTGATACAAATGTTTTAGGGTATTTGGGAGAAACAGAAACTACTTTGAAAAAATCCGCAAAATCAATTAAAAAACTAAACGAAGAAATAAATAACATGGAAAATGCACATGCATTTGCAAAATTAATATGTAGCAATACTCAAATCAAAGGGATTATTCCATTAATGGTGGCATATGAATTTACACAAGCTCCAAAATATGTAAAAAAAAGAGTTTTTGAAAAGTGGGTTGATTGTTTTCATTGGTCTAATAATATTACAATATACAAAAGAGCAAAAAGTTTAAAACTGCCTTCAACTTTGAGCCACTTAAAACAGTCTGACATGAAAGTAGTATATGAGTCATCGAAATTAGGTTGCCAATATCTGATCACATTCAACAGAACTGATTTAAGAAAAGAAAAAAATAAAAGATTGATAAAATCAGAATTTAAAAATAAACTAAAAATATCCCCACCAGAAATATTATCTCCTGACGAATTCATAAACTTACTGTATATCCCTAAACACTAAATTTACAACTCCCCCTGCTTTTTTTGCATCTGTTCCAAATTTTACCATCTCATCGCAAAATTCTTCATGACTCATTTTATTTATCCTATCCTCTGCTCTTCTTATCCATGCTGGAAGCTCATCATAATCAACATATTTTATTTTTCTTATTCTGGATTGTTTTTTAAGCCTCTCTGTGTATTTTTTTGTAGTTTTTCTGTATTTCATATTTTCACCCAATATTATATTGTTGTTTATGATTTATATTTATTCTCCAATTGTTATTGATATTTTTATATTCTTTTTTTCACAGTAGAACTTTAACATTTCGCTAATTAATTCATCGTATGACCTATAACCTTTTGTTGTACATAATATTTTGAGTTTATCCCTTGTATTTTGTTTTATTTTAATATCCTTTATTTTTTCATTCATAATATCACCAAAAATTTGCATTATTTCAGTCCCTCTGTGGATCCTTCGACCCGGGTTCGATTCTCGGCACCGGCCCCATTTTTTTATTAATTTTTCGAAAATTTTTTATTTTTTCATTGGCATATATCCATTTATTTAATTAAATAGATAATATAAATATATATGGTATTTTGGGAGCTCCTAAATCAACTACAATAAATAACTTAAAAATAGTAAGAATATAAAAAGAGATTAATCACATTCCACAAAAATATCCTTTTTTAATTTCATGGAATTTAATAATTCTTTTCCAATTTTTGTGCTTTTAGTTATTTTAACCACGCCCGTGGAACCAACTGTTGCATTACACAAAAAATCTCCATCAATATATATTTTTACATTTGCCCCAATATAATCATCCCCCAATTCTACTAAAATATGTTTTTTATCCTCAATTAATTTTGTAGTTTCGTAGTCATTTGTAAATTCATAGGAAATATAATCTTCCTCATTATCTTTTTTACTTTTACTTTTACTTTTACTTTTGGAAAATTTTTCATCAAATATGCTATCATCCACATTTTTTTCAACATCGATTCTTAATCCCAATTTATTTTCCAATTTCATTATTTCGCTACCGCCTTTTCCAATAACCGAAGAAATATGTTTTTCTGGCACAATTAATTTTATGGTATTTCCATCTAAAACCCTTACTTTCATTTTGTTTTTAACGCCTTTTGGTAAATGTCCTTTTAATATTTCCATTATTTTAGCTTCGGCATATTTGTATATTTCTGGCTGTTCCTTTGCCATTTCATCCGGATTTATTGGCATAACTACAACTTGTTCTCCGTAGGTATATATTTCATATTCTGGAATTTTTGTTTCAAAGTCCTTAACCTCAATTACAGGTCTGGCTAAATCTGCCTCTTTCATACCATGGGGAACTTTTACGGTAAATTCCACATCATAAACCTTTTTTATTGTCCCGCTTTCGATATATATGATGGTATCAACTATTTGGGGAATTAATCCTAATTCCACTCTCCCTATAAGTCTTTGAATGGCGTCAATCGGTTTGCTGGCATGAACAACCCCAACCATTCCAACTCCTGCCATTCTCATATCTGCAAATATTTCAAAATCTTTTGTTTTTCTAACTTCATCATATATGGTATAATCAGGTCTAACCAATAATAATATATCACAGGTGTTTTCCATTTTGCCTTCTAATGGAGCATACTGTGTAATTTCTTCACTAACCTGCAAATCTCTTGGGCTTTCCATAGTTTTAATAATTTTATCATTATTTTTATACATGTCCGCCAATGCCGACACAAAAGTAGATTTACCACTTCCCGGAGCTCCTGAAACAAATATTCCATTTGCCTCCTTTGTAATTCTATTTAATAATTTTTCCGATAAATTATATTCGTCTATTGATACAGTTGTCAAAGGTCTAACAGCCGTAATTTCAAGAGCCTCCGAAAATGGTGGTCGAGCTATGGCTATTCTTAAATTACCTAACTGAATTACGGTGGCTCCCCTTTTTTCTATTTCAATTAATCCATGCTCTTGTTCGGCATATTTTAATATATTATCAATTAATTTTTTTATTTGTGGTTTTGACATAGTCAATGGCATCTGACTATTTTCGTCATATATGGGTATTAGCTTAACTTCTCCGGGCTTTCCTTTTTTTGCATAAGGAACACAATTTTCCTTTAAATGAACCGAAGAAGTATATTCGTCAAAGTAATCCAATAGCAATAAATCGATATGTTCTTCTTCAATTTCAATAAAATATGTATCAATATTTTGAGCTATTGCAAGATTATATTGGATTCTATCGCTTGTTAATAGGGTGGAATTTGTTTCCTTTGCCACTTTTCTTATCATAGCATCAATTTCACCAGATGGTGCAAGAGATACATCATTTAATGAGGGTCTATCCCCATAATATTCGACTTCTATGTTATAATTTTTTGCAACATCCACTAAATTTTTTAATTCTTCTATCCCTACATAGCCTATTTCTCGCCCTTTGTTAGCTTGTGCTTCTAACTCGGCCACAACAGCTTCGGGAATGATTATTTTTGAATTCTTTATTATTTCTTTTATTATTAAATCTGTTATTTTTCCTTCAATTACTACACAGGTATCTACTGCAATAGTTTTATTTTCTAAATTCAATGTTCTCAAATACATATTATCACGGAGCTCCTCACAAGGTTATTAAAAATTATTTTATAATATTTATATCAATATATGGATATAATTATGTAAAATTCCAATTTTAGCTATATAATATATAATATATAATATACATTATATAAACATTAAAAATAGAATATCATTTATGGTTATATGATTTATAATATAAATAATTAAGCCAGGTATTATTAAATTGAGAAGGGAGGATATTATGGACGAAAAAATAGGAAAGGTAGTGGTAAAATCTTTTAATTTAGAAAATAATGAATCAATAATAAGAGAGGACTTTGTATGTATCGAGGAAAGCTACGATATATATTTAAATGGCAAATATATCTCAAATACAGTAGCAACCCCTGATAAAATTAAGGAAATGGCAGTAGGATATATTGTTTCAGAAGGAATAGAATGTATAACAGCAGATTCGATAAAATCTATCACCGTTGAAGGTAATGTTATATATATTGAGACCAATGTATGCAATAATAATAATAATAATAATAATAACAAATATTCTGAAAAGAGCAACGACAATGAAAATAATGGTAAAAATATAAAATTAAAATTAAACACAATACAAAAAGTAATAAAATATATGGAAAATATTACGGGAGTATGGAAAATTACTGGGGGAGCTCACTGGGCATGTATATCTGATTTAGATGGGGATATCCTAATAAATATTGAAGACATAGGGCGACATAATGCCGTGGATAAAGTAATAGGGCATTGTATTTTAAACAATATCGACTTAACAAATAAAATATTAATTTCAAGCGGTAGGCAACCAACTTTGATGGTCAATAAATGCAAAAATGCAAAAATCCCCGCAATTATTTCCAAATCTCCTTCCACAGATAAGGGAGTGCAAATTGCAAGAGAAAATAACATAATTTTAATAGGATTTGCACGGAAAAATAAATTTGTAGCATATAGTGAATGGAGTAGAATAATCCAATAAAAAAATTAATATTATAATTTCAAAATATTGATTTAATTATATTTTAATAAATTTTAATACATATGCCATATTAAAACATAGGGATAAAATGGAATTAGAATTTACACAATGGACAAAAGAAAATAGAAAATTAAATAATTTAACCCAATTAAAAAAAGAAATATTACAAAATTTTGAAGAACAAAATTTATTGGATAAACCGATTATAGCAATGCTTAGCGGTGGAAAAGATAGTTCTACGGCTTTGGCAATGGCAAAAGATTTAGATTTAGATATAAAGTTGGCAGTGCATTTTGTTCATAAATGGAGCTGGGAGCTCCCTAAAACACAGGTGCAGAAAATAACTAAAGAGTATGATGTTCCATTGATATTTTATGATATTACAGATGTATTGTGCCAAAGAATACAGGGGGGGCACTCGTGGGGAAAAAATATATGTAAAATATGTAAAACTATTATGAAGGAGAAAATAAGAGAAATAGCATACAAAGAGAAAGCCTATACAATACTCACAGGAGAGTCTGCACTGGAAAAAATAGCAGGACCTATATTCCAGTATGTCAATGAAACTTATGGAAGTTATGTTTATAGTAAAATGGAATTAACACCGGTCCCCAAGAAATATAGAAATATAAAATTTTTTAGACCGCTTATTAGATGTGGTTGTAATGATATAGAAGCACTACAAAAACATTATAATGTAAAAATAGAGCGAGTTGGAGAGGTAGGAAATAAAATCGGCTACTGGCGAGAAGGTTGTTGCCTTCAATATTGCAATTCAGACACTAAACTTAATACAGAATTATTTGATGATTTATATTATTACAATAATAGATTAACGGCTTTGGCAAGAAAACATGGTTTTAGAGCATCGATAAAAATGCCCTCCAAAGAAGTAATAATATTGCCTAAGAAAAAAGGATATATCGATTTGGTTGAAAAAGAGTTAAAAGAAATAGAAAAAGATTATTCGCTAAAAAATAAAAGAATAGACTGAATAACAAATTATAAAATAATTTGATTATATCTCTGTATTTAATGCATATATACATATATATTATGCAGTTTTAACGACTTTAACTATCTCCATCCAATATTCTTCCTCGAAATTTATTAAATTATTATTTCAAGGATTCTTTATTTGTACGGAGTATATTATTCATAGACATGTTTTATGCCATCGGTATCCGCTCCTTTTTCAATAAGTAATTTTACTATTTCTGGTTGATTATAATCTTCTGCCACCATAATTGCTGATAATCCAAAACTATCTATTACATTTACATCTGCACCATTTTCAATAAGTAATTTTGCTATATCTGTTTTTCCTTCCTCTATTGCCGATAATAAACTAGTTCTACCTACTCTATTTTTAGCATTTACATCTGCACCATTTTCAATTAAAAATTTAACCATATCATATTGATTTCTTAATGATGCTGCTAATATTGGGGCTCCCCCCATTCTATTTTTAAAGTTTATATCTGCACCTTTTTTTAGGAGCTCCTTTACTTTTTCTATGTTTCCATCACCTGATGCCAGTAGGAGCTCCTCGTTTAATGCCATATTTGTATTTTTATCGTTATTCATATTATCACCTAAGGAAATATATTTCCTATATTATATCAATTATAAAGAAATATACTTCCTATGTATAATCTACAATATAAAGTTATCTATTTATAGTCAATCTTAGGACAATTTCATTAAACATGCCACAATACGCAAAATCTCCATTACTAAAAATTAAGAATTTATTTACAAAATCTTCGATTTTGTACAAAATCCTAAAAGGATTTTGTTTACAAAAGCTATGCTTTTGTACAAAATCTCGAAGAGATTTTATTTAATAATTTCTCAAAACTCCGAAGGAGTTTTTACGATTGTAAATCGTTTCCAAAGGAAACGATTGAAATAGGACGGATAAGGACGGTTATTGAACTTACTATATAGTATGTTTCTAGGTGGAACGAGGAAATCTACAAAAATCAAAGATTTTTGAATTCCAGGGGAATTCGTATAAAAATTGAAAGATTTTTTGAGATTCAAATATTTGTTCATTATATGCCATAAAATCGTCGTGAAGCAAAGGCCATAATATCCCAAATTTTATTTGATATTATTTATTGCAATTTATTTTGCAGGGAGCTCCTATATACCATATAATAATATTATATATGAAATAAAATAATAAATATAGTCACTCTTCGAACTGTTCCACCCTATATTTATGCAGATAAGACCATATTTTATTAATACGCCTTATCGCACTAATATTTGGGACAATAAAGGGACAATTTTTGAAGACTAACTATAAATGGTGATTTAATGTATAAACAGGTAATAATTTTAAGAAATGATTTAAAAATGGGAAAAGGCAAGTTGGTGGCACAGGGCAGTCATGCCTCCCTTATATCTTTTTTAAATACTCAGAAAAATAACCCTTCGGTTGCCAAAGAATGGCTAAATGAAGGTCAAAAAAAAGTAGTATTAAAAGTTAATTCTGAAAAAGAATTATTTGAGGTGTTTAGAGATGCAAATATTGATGGTTTTTCATGCTGTTTAATTAGAGACGCAGGACATACCCAAATACCTTCGGGGACAGCAACGGCTGTTGGAATAGGTCCAGATAAAGAGGAAAAACTGGAAAAAATAACAGGTAAATTAAAGTTATTATAATGTTATTTTTTAAATATTTTTTCAAGATTTACATTATTTTCAATAATTTCCGCAAATTTATTAATATTTTTTTCAAAATTATCTTTATAATTATCCTCGGTTATTAATTTATGCCCTTTTTCTGCCAACACCATATTTATAATATGATTTCTGAACTCGTAATTATCAAATATGCCGTGGAAATATGTTCCAATTAAATAATTTCCATCTTTTATATTAATTGAACCATCATATCCATCGTTTTTATTGCCAAATCCTTTATTTAATTTTATAAGTGGTTTTTCATTTGAATGGGTTATTCCCTCATGCAATTCATAACCATTAACTAAAAAATCATCATCTTTAATTGATAATATTCCATTTGAATTTACAATTGCCTTTTTATTTCCAAAATAAGTTTCCATGTCAAATAATCCAATTCCTTCAATTGTTCCAATATCTCCTTCCGAATGCGTATCGTCAATTAACATTTTGCCCATTGTTTGATATCCTCCACATATTCCAATAACGATGCCCCCTTTTTTTGCAAAATCTTTTATTTTTTTATCCATTTTATATTTTTTCATTAAATCCATTTCAACCGTGGAACATCTGGTTCCTGGGAGTATAAGTATATCTCCAGTTATATCCTCTTTAAAATCTATGAATTTAATAAGGGCATCTTTAGAAAAGGCATCAATATCTGTAAAATTAGATATCTTTGAGAATCTTACTACATTTACTTCAACGGGGCTGTTTATGTTGCCAAATACTTTTTTATTTTGTAGTGCCTGACTATCCTCTTCCGGGAGCTCCAACTCTTCACTATATGGTATAGTTCCTAAAACTGGTATGTTTGTTAATTCCTCAATTTTTTTGTATCCGTCAATTAATACTTCGGCATTGCCTCTAAATTTATTTATTACAAATCCTTTTATTAATTTTTTCCATTTTTGGGGCAATAATTCCACAGTCCCATATAATGATGCAAATACTCCGCCTCTATCAATATCTGAAACTAATATGGCATCTGCATTTGATAGTTCTGCAATTCTAAGGTTGGCTATATCGTCGCCCAATAGATTTATCTCACAGCAACTACCTGCCCCTTCCATAACAACGAAATCATAATTTTTGTTTAAATATTCCAAACTTTCCTTTATTTTAGTTAAATAATATTCTTTATCCTCTCTATATTCATTATAATTTATTGTTTTATAGGGAGCTCCCTGAACAATAACCTGAGATACAAAATTTCCCATGGGTTTTAATAATATTGGATTAAAATGAATGGATGGTTCTACCTTTGAAGCTAAACTTTGGGTGTATTGAGCTACGGCTATTTCTCCGTCCTCATTAGCTACTCGCGAATTTAAACTCATATTTTGGGATTTAAATGGTGCTACTTTATAACCTTTGTTTGCAAGTATTCTGCATATTCCAGCTACTAAAACTGTTTTCCCACTGTTTGAGGATGTTCCCACTACCATTATAAATTTTGCCATTGTTCCACCTAATTTATAGTGTGTTCGAAAGTATGTTCTTTACGGGTCAGAAAGATTTTAGTTTATTATATTACAACAAGCCAAAAATTATATATCTGACTATATTTTACTGCAATGTTAAGTAAATCAAAGATGTTCTCAAATATACTATATTTTAATAAACATATGTTTAGTAATATTATATAAAATAATATATACATACCAATGAAAAAATAAAAGAAAAAGAAAATAGAAACGGTGAAATTATGAAAATTGCTTCATTATATTCTGGGGGAAAGGATTCGGCTTATGCTCTTTGGTGGGCATTAAATCAAGGCTGGGATGTAAATTATATGGTGAATGTGGTCTCAAAAAATAAGGAGAGCTATATGTTTCATGTTCCAAATGTAGAATTAACCGATTTAGTGGCAGAAAGTGCAAATATATCCATGGTTAAGGTAATAACCGCAGGAGAGAAGGAAAAAGAGATATTGGATTTAAAAAAGACATTATCAAAATTAGATATTGATGGAATTGTAAGCGGAGCTCTGGCAAGTGAATATCAAAGAACAAGAATAGACCATATATGTCAAGAAATTGGTATAAAATCCTTTGCTCCATTATGGCATAAGGAACAGGAATTGATATTGAGGGATACGGCAAAATTCTTTGATTTTAGGATGGTTAGTGTTGCAGCTTATGGATTGGGAAAGGAATGGCTGGGAAAAAGAATAACTGATGATAATATTGATAAATTATTTAAAATAATGGAAAAATATCAAATAAATAAAGCATTTGAAGGGGGAGAGGCTGAAACTTTTGTATTTGATGCCCCATTTTTTGATAAAAAAATAGAAGTTATGGATTATGAAATAATATGGGATGATAGCTGTGAATGTGGTTATTATAATGTATTGGATGCCAAATTGGTTGAAAAATAATAATATAGTAAAAATAAATTATTGCTCTTCTTCATGCTCAAAATCATGAACATCCCATACATCAAGGAATTTACATATACATTTTTTATTTAGGAGCTCCGATACAGATGGTATCGTTCTACCTTCGTCCCCATGTATCAATTCTTTAATATATAGTCCGCCATCACAATATATTTTTAGTTCAAATTCTTTTGAATTTATTATTTTATTTAATGAAACGGCATAAACATTTCTAACTCTTATTAAATCTGCCCTTCTGTGACTTACTCTTTGAGGGGTTCTCTGATTTATTGTAAGATTTTGCATCTGTTCCACTAATTGTTTGATTTCATCTTCTGTGATTTCATCTTCACATTCCACATGGGCTAAATATGTTTTTCTATGTGCCTCATTTTTAAAAAATATGATATCCTTTCTAACTCCATATTCTAAATTATGGATTTCAACTTTTCCACTTTTATTTACTTCCTCCATTAGTGGTTTTAAATCGGCTTTTCTTATTTTTGGCTCTTTTATTTGAAGCACAAAAGGCCTCCCATTTCCTAACATTCTAACATCTATATCCTCCCTCCCTGCACCATGGAAGGCTTCTTCTTTTCCTTTAAATGCCTTCATAAATGGTTCTGCTATTATCTCTTCAACTGAGGTCGGATATTGCTTACCAGTCCAATCGCATTTTTCGCATCCCTTTCCTCTGCAACTCCTACAATGCCAGTGGGATTGTGGTATGCCCCTTATTAATTTATTATATCTTCCCTTAATGAATATAGAATTTATTTGTAATTCTATTCTTTTATTGTATGGATTAACCATTATTACAATATCAGGATTGGTTTTTTCCACAACTTTATTGGTTTTTTCCACTATCATTTTTCCCATCATTCTGTTAAATTCTTGTTTTATACTTTCTGCCATTGGGTTATCGTTTATAATTTCTTTTTCTAACTCTTTTATCTTTTTAGGGAGTACTGTCCCTATTAAAAAAGTGTCGAATTCATAATTACTTGTAAATTTTAATATTTTTTCGGAGATGTCATTTAAATGATTTTTATCAAATATATCTCTACAATATGGACAGGAATATTTTTTTTCATTTTCATTGGTGGTTTCTTCCGTTTCTTTTATTTCCTCTATATTTTCCACCATATTGGTTATTTCGATTAATCCACTTTTGTATATGTTTTTTAGTTCTTCTTTCTTTATTTCTATTTCTTTTATTATATCTTCTTCTGTTTCTTTTATTTCTCCTATATCATTGCTATTTTCATTTAGTTCATTCAATCCATTTAATAGATTATATAAATTAGCTAAATTTAGCTCTAATTCAATAGCCTTAGCCATTTTCAATGCTCTCCCCCTCTCGTAATTGGTAGTATGTAGCGATTTTGCATATAATCTACCAAAACATCTGTGACATAATGAATATTTATTCAATATTGAATAATCAATTGTTATATTGTCCATAACTTCACCTATTTTATCTATTTATTTATATACTTATTTATATATTTATTTACATATATATTATTTATATATTTTCTAATTTTAACGCTCCCGGTGAGTTTTACACACTTAGATAATCGTATTTTTTGAATATTATAGTAAATATTGAATAACAGAAAAATATTTATAAATATATTACCATATACCATATATTATAATATTACATATAAATGTCCGTGATAAAATGCACAAAGAACAACTTATGGAGCTCCATCAATTTTTTGTCCATGTTCATAGGGAACTGATGCCAGAAGACTATACATGCAAATATATTAAAATTTATGAAGATTTAGATGTTAGACCGCATCATATACACAAATTAAAAACCGAACAAAGAGCCGCTATTTTTTTACTATCTGCATGTATTGCCGAGTATCTTTCAAATGAAGACGAATTTTCAAAAAACTTATCTTTTAAACTTGTTGAAAATGCATTTAAATATATAAGTCCCAAGTCAGAAGTTATGAAAAAACATATTGAAAAATATCAAAAAATGCAAAAATGCAAAAATGAAGTTAAAAAATAATTTAAAATATTTTAAATAGTGGTTTGTTTTATTTTTTTATTTTTATTTTTAGTATGTATTAATTGGGAGCTCCGCATATAATATATAATATTACAAGGAGCCCCAAACAACAACCCATATATTTTTAACATACACCGTGAGACAATGAGCAATATTAGAAAATTAGACAATGTTATAAACAACAATTATAATGACAATAAATTAAATACCGTATTAAATGAAGTATTGCAAGATATAATTGATTACAAAGATGGGCAAGAATTAAATGGGTTTTCTAAAAAACTCATAAATGAGCTATTTGGTCAATTAAAAAAACGGAATTTCATACCTCCTGTTATCGATATTATCCAAGTAGGTTCCACAGCACGAAATACACATTTAAAAAATGACTATGATATTGATATATTTGTTAGATTTGAAAAAGGAACAGATAAAGAACTATTAAAAAATATTGTATTGGAATGCGGTAAAACCGTAATACAAAAATTAGGGGGTAAATGTTGGGTAGAATATGCCGAACATCCATATTTATCCGCAAAAGTCGATAAATATGACATTGATATAGTGCCTTGCTATAAATTGGAGTGGGGAGATAAGATAATATCCGCAGTAGATAGAACTCCGCTTCATAATGAATTTTTAATTAATAAATTGAAAACAAAATATAATATAGAATTAATACAGGATATTAAATTATTAAAAAAATTCTTAAAAGGTATTGGAGTATATGGTTCTGATTTAAAAACAAAAGGTTTTTCTGGCTATTTGTGTGAATTATTGATTATATATTATGGTGGATTTATAAATCTATTAAAAGAATCTCAATATTGGAAGTTGGGACAAAAAATAATATTGCCTGACATTTATAAACTATATAATTTAAAAGACGATTATGAATTTATAGATATTCCAAACCAACCTTTAATTGTGTATGACCCAACAGACATAAATAGAAATGTGGCTGCGGCATTGGGAAATGAAAACTTCTGTAAATTTTTATATTATTCTAATTTATTTTTAAAAAATCCTTCAAAAGATTATTTTTATGATTATGATGCAAAAGTTGCAAAGAATATTAATAATAGGGATATGGGGGAGCTCCTCACACTAGTAATAAATCGCCCAAAGAATATTGTGGAAGATGTTATATATCCGCAGATGGAAAAACTACAAAATAGTATAAATGTAATATTAAAGGAGCATGATTTTAAATATATTAGATATGGCAATTATGCTGATGAAAATTATTGTTATCTTTCGTGGGAATTTACTGTTTATATGTTGCCAAATGTGCATGTTAAAGTTGGACCGCCCGTATATTATGGAAATAGGGCATATCAATTTGCAGAAAAGTATGATAAATGTTTTATTGATGGTTGCAATGTTTGCGCCTTCGTGGAGAGAAAATATAAAACTGTTTATGAATTATTTGAAGACATTACATCAAATAAATTAAATAATAAAATCGCCACTCCAAAGTATGTAGTGCCTGAAAATGCAAAAATACTTAATATATTTAAGGAAAAATATGAAAATTGAAAAAATAACTATTAATTATGAATTAATTAAATAATTAATATGTAATAAAATGGTGTAAAAATGAAATATAGTGTATCTTCTATTGTTTTTTTGCCTGAATCATTGCAATCGGCAATTGAAAAAATTGCAGAGGCAAAATTTGATTGCTGGGAGATTGTATGTGAGGGCAGTCATACATTAACACCCGAAAATGTGGAATATTTAAATGAGTTAAAGGAGCATTGGGGGGTAGATATTGTGGTTCATGCTCCATTTTCTGATTTAAATCCTGCCTCAATGAATGAAAAAGTTAGAAAATTGACAATTGATAGTATTGGGGAAGCCATTAAAGGGGCTTCGGAGCTCCATGCCAAAGTGGTTACAATCCACCCCGGATATATTCCGCCGTTATGGTCAAATTATGAGAATAATATTATTGATAACAATTATTTAACATTAAATTCAATTGTAGAAATAGCAGAAACTCATGCCGTTATGCTTGGTTTTGAAAATATGCCCAATTATCACGGTATATTGGGAATAACGCCCGATAGTATGAAAGAAGTAATAAAAGATATTGATTCAAAATATCTGGGGATTACTTTTGATATGGGTCATGCAAATACAGCATGTGGAGCTCCCCACAAATATATAAAAGAATTAAACAGCATAGGAAAAGGTATAGTTCATGTTCACTGCCACGACAATAACGAAAAAGACGATGAACATTTATTGATTGGTGAAGGAAATATTGATTTTACAAAAGTTATAAATGGACTAAAAGAGATAAATTATGATGGTTATTTATCTTTTGAATCTAAAAGTTTAAGGGATGCCGTGCAAAGTAGGGAGATTATAAATAAGTTAATAAAATAGAATATTATAAAAAAATGAAACTAACAAAATAATAAAAATAACAAAGGTGATATTATGAAAATAGCAATATTGGGAGGAACAGGAGACCAAGGATTTGGATTGGCTTTGAGATTTGCAAAAAATCACGATATAATAATAGGTTCGAGAAAAAAAGAAAAGGCAGATTCTGCCGTAGTTGAATTGAAGAAAATATTAGATGACCATAATATAAAATATAATAACATAGTTGGAATGGATAATAAAGAGGCTTCAAAAGAAGGAGATTTAATTATTTTATCATTGCCTTATGAATATACGATGTCTACAATAAAAGAGATTAAAGAGGAATTGGCAGGTAAAATTGTGGTTTCAATAGGTGTTCCATTGGCAACAGCAATTGGGGACAAACCTACAAGAATTGTTTTACCGCCACAAGGCTCTGTTGCCGAAATGGTGCAGGATTATTTAAAGAATTCAAAAGTAGTTAGTGCATTTCATAATGTGTGCTCCAAAGAATTGGGGTGTATAGGGGATTGTGTGGAATGCGATATATTAGTTTGTGGAAATGATGTTAATTCAAATAAAATAGTAGTTGATTTGGCACAAGAAATAGATGGAGTTAGAGGAATAGATTGCGGTAAATTAGAATTGTCAAGATATATTGAACAAATTACTCCGTTATTAATAGGATTAAATATAAAATATAAATTAAAAGGTTCTGGAATAAGAATAACAGGATTATAGTAAGTTCAATAACTGTCCCTTATTTGTCCTATCGTAAAAATTCCTCTGGAATTTTGAGGTCGTAAAAACTCCTTCGGAGTTTTGAGAAATTATTAATGAATTTCCTAATTTATTATAATATGATAAGATTTTAGCTTTTAATCGTAGCATATTTATGAAAAAGACCGAAGATTGACTATAAAAAATGAATAAAGATAAAATAATTAAAAAAAATTAAATATTATTTTCTATATATTTTCTATATTCTTTATATTTTCAGCAAATTTTTTTGCATTTTCAATATCTTTTTTATTTGGATGTCCTTTATTTCTACCACCAATTAATTTAAATATAAACCAGTCATCAAACCCTTTACAGTTGAATTCTCCTACTGTTTTATATCCTCTGGAATTTAGTTTATCCATTAATGGCTTATGGTAATTTTGCTTCCAGTTATCGCTTGTGGAAAATACAAATACTGTTTTATTTTCTCCATTTGGAAGATTATCCGCAAGTTTTAATAGCTTTTTATGATGTTTCCCAATATATATTCCAGAGCCAAATCCCACCAAATCATATTTTTTGATATCTTCGGAACTTACATTTTCAGGTGCAATAACCTCTGCATTTAAAACCTCTGCCATGGCATCTGCTATTTTTTTAGTGTTTCCATGGTGTACGGATTTACAAATAATTAATATTTTCATAATGTCCCCCATTATATTAAAATATAAAAAATAGTAATTGAATAATAATATCTGCGATATAATCTATTATGTGGTGATTATTTTATTCTTTATACATTAATTGTCTCATTATTTTGCCCATTGGACCTCCCATTTTAAGCATTTTCCCACTTTTCATATTTTGGAAGGCATTTTTAGTAGTGCTATAATATTTCAATAGCTCTTTTATTTCTTCCTGTTTAACTCCTGCCCCTTTTGCTATTCTTTTCATTCTTGATGTTTTTATTATGTCGGGATTCTCTTTTTCTGTTGAAGTCATTGAATCCATTATGATTTTATATTTTTTTAATTTATGCTCTGTAATATCCGCAGCACCTTTTGGAAGATTTGTGCCCATTCCCGGTATCATGGCCATCAATTGCTTCATTGAGCCCATTTTAGATATTGCCTCTAATTGAGAATATAGCTCATTTAATGTAAATTTGCCTCTCATCATAGCATCAAGGCTTTCCTCTGTATCGTCATCAATTATATCTTCCGTTTTTTCCAGTAGGGAATCTAAATCTCCCATTCCAAGCAATCTTGAAATAAATTTCTTTGGGTCAAATGGTTCTAAATCATCAACTTTTTCCCCAGTTCCTATGAATTTTATGGGAGCTCCGATTTCAGCCACAGCACTTAGGGCACCCCCTCCTTTTGCAGAACCGTCCATTTTTGTAATGAGAATACTACCAATGTTTTCAACGGCGTCTTTAAAGGCTTTTGCCTGATTTTTGGCCTGTTGACCAAGTGTTCCATCTATTACCAATATTATTTCTTCAGGATTAAATTTTTCTTTCATTTCTTTCATTTCTTCTAATAATCCCGATTCCTCTTTATGCCTTCCAGCTGTATCAATTATAATTACATCATTTTTTTTAAATTGTTTTAACCCTTCTTCTGTTATTTCCATAGGAGTTTTGGTTTTTGTAGGGTCACCATGCAGTGGAATGTGGATTTTTTCAGATAATTGTTTTAATTGCTGATATGCCGCAGGTCGATATACATCCGCAGCAATTAAAGCTGGTTTAAATCCCCTTTTTTGGAGAGTTCTTGCCAACTTTGCCGCACTTGTAGTTTTACCACTACCTTGAATACCTACCAACAATATTATATTTTTATTTTTTGGGTCAAGCTCTAATTTTTGCCCCTCTTCACCAAGTAATTTTACGAGCTCATCATATACAATTTTAATTATGTGGTCTTTTTTTGAAAGTCCTTTTGGAGCGGATTCATATATCGCCTTTCTTTCAATTTCTTTACTCATGGCAAATACAAGTTTAACATTTACATCAGCCTGAATAAGTGCCTTTTGTATGTCTTTAATTACTTCTTTTACAAGTTTTTTATCTACAAATGTGGCATTTTTTATTTTACTAAGTGCATTATTAATATTGCTACCTAATTTGTCAAGCATAATTCCACCAAATTATAAATATTTAATATAAATTTAATAAATATGAATATATAATAAAATAATAGTAAATAAAATAATATATACTAATTTATATAATAACCAATTTATAATTATATTTATTCTTTCCATCTGTTGAATAGGTTATTTTCAATATCTAAATTATCCAACACCCTTCCCACTATAAAATCTACAATATCCTCAATGCTTTTTGGGTCATTATAATATGCAGGGATTGGCGGCATAATTAGGGCCCCATATTTTGATAATTTTAACATATTTTCAAGGTGGATTGTGCTAAATGGCATTTCTCTTGGCATTATTATTAATTTTCTCTGTTCTTTTAGGGCTATATCGCATACTCGCCCTATTAAATTGTGACTATAACCATTTGCTATGGCTGAAAGGGTTTTCATTGAGCAGGGGATTACTAAGACGGCATCAAATTTATTGGAGCCAGAGGCCACTGGCGTAAAAAAATCATTGTTATCATAGTAATTATCGGATAAATTTATAAATTCTTCCATCGAGGTTTTTAATTCATATTTTATTATTTCCTGGGCTGATTTTGATATTATGAGATTTGATTCAATATTTTCGTAATTTTTTAAAACTTCTAAAAGTCGTTTGGCATAAATTATACCACTTGCCCCACTAATACATATAATTATTTTTTTCATAAACATCTCTCTTTTAAAAATATTGTGTAAAAAATATTATAAAATGATAATATATATAATTTATATTAATACAATATATATAAATTAATAAATATTAGGGGTTATAAAAAAACCTCGAAATTTTCCTTTGAAAATTTATACGAGGCCCACAGGCAGTAGCAAAATCTTGATTTAACCTGATTTTCTCATTTCATTTGAAAATATGCGGGGGAAGGGATTCGAACCCTCGAACTCCTATGAGACTAGGCCCTCAACCTAGCGCCTTTGGCCAGGCTTGGCAACCCCCGCATTTAAATAAAAATCGCATAGGGTAGTTTTATATAATCATATATAAACTTTTCGTAGAAAAGTATTTATATTAGATCGTAATAGTTAAAGATGCCTTGAAAATAATAAGTTATATTTAGGAGCTCCATGCAATATTGTATGGTCGTTCAATTGGAATTGCCGAGGTGGCTTAGGCTGGTTATAGCGCTCGGCTCATACGGATATTCCTAAGGGGTTTAATCCCCTTGGGTCCTGGGAAACCGAGAGGCCGGGGGTTCGAGTCCCCCCCTCGGCATTTTTTTATAATAATATATATTTATGTATGTATATTTATTAATTATATTTTTTTTATTTTTTACATGGAGCTCCGAAGAAATTTATTTTTTCAATTAATTCATTAAAAGCATCTAATTCAAAATTTAAAACTTCTTCTTTTGTCATTGTTCCGCTAACTTCTCCATCAACTGTCAATTTATCTACTCCCCTTAATACTATTCTACCTTTTCCATCTCTGTTTAATATTTCCTCTGCTGCCCTATCATGAACAAATGCCATTGGTGGTATAAATACCGTATCTGTTAGGTTATCTAAATTTACGGTTTCAAGATCTTTTGAAGTTATCAAATCAGAAATATCTTTATTTACTTTTACAATATTTATTGGGGTATCTTTGAATATTTTATTTAAATATATATAGGATATATTTCCTGTAATTATGGTGGCTTCTGATTTTATTTTTTCTCTTAATTTTATTAATAAATCTTCTTCATAGGCTATTGCAAATGGTGCATTTGTTAATGGGTCATATAATGGTGTTCCTGTAATTCTTATTTTGTCTCCAAATTCCTCATAGGTTTCTTTTACTATGTTTTTAAATGCCTCGATATCATGGGGCTCAAATTCCTCTCCTTCAATTAATGGTTCATTTTCAAGTATTAATCCATGTTTGGTTCTATTCGCAAATCTCATCAATATTACGGCATGGGCTCCCCATTCTATTAAATCATTAATGGTTTTTTTTAATTCCTCGCCATCATTTACATTGGGCACTAAAATTATGGCACAATGAACTTCGCAATATTTACAAAGATATTTTAAACAATTTAGAGAATTTTCTGCATTGGGGTCATTTAGCCATTCTTCTCTTATTTTGGGGTTTGTGGAAAATACTGAAAATGTGGTTTCATCTACTCCACAATTTATTAGTTGTTTTACGGTTTCAACCGATTTAAAACCTTTTCCAGATGTATATCCCAGGTGAATTTTTAAATTAAGCTGTTTTATGTAGTCGCAGAGCTCCGCCAATTGAGGATAAAAACTAACATCTCCACCACTGGTTATATTTATTTTATGGTATTCTTCAAAAAATAGGGCATTTTGTATTTGCTGAATGGCAAACGGAAGCGGGATAAAGTCTCCATTTATCTCTCTTATTGAATTGGTGCAATAATCACAACCTATTTGAAATGTGCAATTTTTACAACCCAATGGAACAGGGTTGGAATTATTTACCTTTCTAAAATAGCAAAATTTACAAAATCCTCCGCAATTTTTCCCAGGTTCACCTTTTAAATCCACCAATAAAGACTTATCGTAGTTTTTATTTTGGGGTAATTTTTTTCCAAGGTTGTCTTCGCTAAATCCAAAATCAAAATTGCTCATATTATCTATATTATTCATATTACTAAATTGATTAAAATTAAAGTTATTTTCCATGATTATCTCCTTTTTTGATAGGTGAGGGGGAGTTCAAAAAAATTAAAATTATGTGGGATAATATCGTATTGCAAGGAGCTCCCGAATAAAATATATGTTATATCTATTTATAATTTATAGTCAATCTTCGGTCTTTTTCACTAAACCATCTCAAAATCGCAAAGCGATTTTTATGATGGGACAAATAAGGGACAGGTATGAAGATTACTATATTTAAGAAAATTACATTGTTGTATTCTTATTAGGGTAATCCTTACAGCTATTTGTCTTATAATATAAATATGTTTTGATTTCTCTTCAATGGAAAATATAATATATATATAAAAATATAGGTTATCGTGCATATATCAAATTTAGTAGGAGTGGTTCCTATGGTAAAGTATGAAGACAAAATAAACTTATATGATGCAAAAGGAAATCTTGCAGAAGAAAATGTACCATTAGAGGCTATTAGCCCCTTATACAACCCAGTTGTAAAAGATATGGTAAAGAGCATAAAAAGAACAGTAGCTGTTAATTTGGCAGGAATTGAAGCTACATTGAAAGCAGGAACAATTGGAGGTAAAGCTTGTAGAGTTCCAGGTAGAACACTTGACTTACCAATTGTAGACGAAGCAGAAGCAATAATGGATAAAGTTGAAAAGATATTAAAAATATCTGAAGACGACGATACAAACATTAGAACAATAAACGGCGGAAAACAAGCTGTTGTGCAAGTTCCATCTAAAAGATTGGATATAGCTGCTGAATATTCAGTATCTATGTTAAGCACAGGTATGGCATTGAAAGAAGCTATTATTGATACATTTGATGTTGACATGTTTGATGGTTCCACAGTGCATGCAGCAATTGTAGGAAGATACCCACAAGTTATGGATTATATGGGTGGAAATATTGCTTCACTCTTAGGAGCTCCATCAAATATGGAAGGATTAGGTTATGCTTTAAGAAACATCATGGTAAATCACTATGTTGCTACAACAAAGAAAAACCTCATGAATGCAGTTGCATTTTCCTCAATTATGGAACAAACAGCAATGTTTGAAATGGGAGACGCAATTGGTTCATTCGAAAGAATGCACTTATTGGGTCTCGGATACCAAGGATTAAATGCAGATAACATTGTAATAGATTTAGTGAAAGCTAACGCAAGTGGAACAGTAGGAACTGTTGTAGCTTCCGTTGTAGAAAGAGCTCTTGAAGACAAAGTAATTGCAGAAGATAAAACAATGAATTCAGGATTCACAATGTATAAACCAGTAGATGTTGCTAAGTGGAATGCTTATGCAGCAGCAGGTTTAGTTGCAGCATCCATTGTAAATTGTGGTGCAGCAAGAGCAGCTCAAAATGTTGCTTCAACAATCTTATATTACAATGATATCTTGGAATACGAAACAGGATTACCTGGAACTGACTACGGTAGATCCGAAGGTACAGCAGTAGGATTCAGTTTCTTCTCACACTCAATTTATGGTGGTGGAGGACCTGGTATCTTTACAGGAAACCACGTAGTAACAAGACACTCAAAAGGATTTGCTATACCGCCTGTAACAGCAGCATTATGTGTAGATGCAGGAACTCAGATGTTCTCACCTGAGAAAACATCAGCATTAGTTGGTGCAGTATACAGTGATATTCCAGAATTCAGAGAACCATTAAAACATGTAATTGAAGGAGCTATTGAGATAAAGGATAAAATTTAAATTATCAATTGCTCATATATCTTTTATTCCCGGTATTTAACTTATTGGTAGGTAATATTATGATTGAAATTGAAGTCTTTCCCCACAGATTTTTAAAGGCAGACACCACTGAAAAGTTCTTAAATGACATATATTCTATTGAAACCGTGGAACGAGTTATTGTCCATGGTCAGCCATTACCTAAAACCGTATATTATGGTCCTGCAAGAGGCACTCCTGTAAATCACCCTGAAAGAAAAGAAGTTCTTGTTAATGGTGTGCCTGTGGAGCTCACTGTAATGGCAGGTAGATTTTGGATATTGTTGGAGAATGATAATGAATTAAATAAAATCGAGGAAATTTGTAAGTCATTATTTCCATACGGTTACAACTTAAATGTTGGTAAATTTACCAGGGATTCCCCGACCACAACAGATTATATGAAATACGGTGAAAAACTGGTAAATAGTATGGATAGAAAAATGATCGGCCTTACAGATCCAAGAAGTAAATTCGCATCCTCTGTTAAAATGATTCCAAAAAATGAAAATGCCGAATGTGAGCAAAATTAAGAGGATAGTGATTTTATGCCAGTTGGTAGAAAAGAACAGATAGTCGATTGCAGGGCAGTAAGAGGATTAGGTGAAGGCGGAGGATTGGCCCAGAGAGGAACTTTTGCAGAGGGCCTTAAAAATGATGTTGTTGTTGTGGCAATGTCTCCTGGGAGAAGACATATCACAAAACCAGTCTGTGAAATTACCTATGGAATAAGAGAAGCTGGAATTCAAACCAGTGTGCTTGTATTAAATGCGGGCTCTGGACTTCCGCATGATACTCCCAAAGGTAGTTTAGGTTCAACCTTTGGATTAAAACCAGAGGAGGCAAAACAGGTAAATCGACATAAACTTTGCATAGTTCATTTAGGTAATGTAAAAAGCCACATAATCTATAAGGCAAGACTATTTCTTAGGTATGTTAAAATACCTACAATTATCGTATGCCAAACTCCCATAGATATGGAGGATTTTGCAAAGATTGGTGTTAAAACTAAAAATGTTATGCCTGTTAATCCCGATACTGAAGGCACCATTGTGGATATTATTACGGGGGTAGTAAGGGGAGAATCTGCTACCCAACTTAAAATTGACGAAACTATTGAAAAAATTAAGAACCATTTAAATTAAATTAAAAGGTGATTCTATGGCATACACGCCTCAATTTTGTCCTGGTTCAACAACAGTAGCACAGAACAGAAGAGACCACATGAATCCAGATGTTCAATTGGAAAAATTAAGAGAAATCCCTGATGATGAAATAGTTAAAGTTATGGGACACAGACAGCCAGGAGAGGACTACAAAACAGTTCATCCTCCATTGGAAGAAATGGACATGCCTGAAGATTTTGTAAGAGATATAGTTGAACCTATGTCTGGTGCTAAGGAAGGACACAGAATTAGGTATATTCAGTTTGCAGATTCAATGTATAACGCACCTGCTCAACCATACGATAGGGCTAGAACTTACATGTGGAGATTTAGGGGAGTAGATACAGGAACACTCTCAGGAAGACAAGTTATCGAAATGAGAGAAAGCAACCTTGAAGAGATGTCCAAAAACTTCTGTATAGATACAGCATTCTTTGACCCTGCAACATGTGGTATGAGAGGAGCAACAGTACATGGACACTCATTAAGATTGGATGAAAATGGGTTAATGTTCGATGCTCTCCAAAGATATGTATTTGATGAAAAAACTGGTCATGTTTTATATGTAAAAGACCAAGTTGGAAGACCATTGGATGAACCTGTTGATTTCGGGGAACCATTATCCACCGAAAAATTAAAGGAAATAACAACAATATATAGAAAAGATAGTATTGCAATGAGAGACGACGAAGAAATAGTAACAGTAGTTAAAAGAATCCACAGAGCTAGAACTTTGGGAGGATACATGCCTACTGAAAAAATCTTCGAAGGATTGTAAGTGAAATACGATACAGCAAATATTGAATATATTACTTAACCTACCTCTACTTACCTTTTGAGGTGAATTTTATGGAAGCTGAAAAGAAATTATTCTTAAAAGCATTGAAAGAAAAGTTTGATGAAGACCCAAAGGAAAAATATACAAAATTCTACACCTACGGCGGATGGAAACAATCCAAAAGAAAAACAGAATTTGTTGAAGCAGCAAAGGATATCGCTGATAAAAGGGGAGGAATGCCGGGGTACAACCCAGATATCGGTGTTCCGCTCGGACAAAGAAAAATGATGTCCTATAAATTATCAGGTACCGACGACTATGTTGAAGGTGATGATTTACACTTTATGAACAATGCTGCTATTCAACAATTGCACGATGACATTAGAAGAACAGTTATTGTTGGTATGGATACTGGACACATGGTATTGGAGAAAAGGCTAGGTGTAGAAGTTACTCCTGAAACCATCAACGAATATATGGAAACAATAAACCACGCTTTACCTGGTGGTGCTGTTGTTCAAGAACACATGGTGGAAGTAGACCCTGCATTAGCATGGGATTCATATGCTAAAATCTTCACAGGAGACGATGAGTTAGCTGACGAACTCGATAAAAGAGTTTTAGTTGATATTAACAAATTGTTCCCAGAAGAACAAGCAGAAGAATTAAAAGCTGCTATCGGTAAAAAAACATACCAAATATCAAGAGTTCCTACATTAGTTGGTAGAGTATGTGATGGGGGAACCATTGCAAGATGGTCTGCTATGCAGATAGGAATGTCCTTCATTACAGCATACAAACTTTGTGCTGGGGAAGCTGCTATTGCTGATTTCTCATACGCAGCAAAACACGCTGATGTTATCGGAATGGGTACAGCACTTCCAGCAAGAAGGTCAAGAGGAGCAAATGAGCCAGGGGGAATTCCATTTGGTATTTTGTGTGATGTTGTTCAAACAACAAGAATCAGTGATGACCCAGTTGAGCAATCATTAGAGGTAGTTGCTACCGGAGCTATGTTATATGACCAAATCTGGTTAGGTGCATACATGTCTGGTGGTGTAGGATTTACCCAATATGCAACAGCAGCATACACTGATGACATCTTAGATGATTTCTGCTACTATGGATTAGACTATGTAGAGAAAAAATTCGGTAGATGTGGAACAAAAGCTACAATGGATGTTGTAGAAGATATTGCAACAGAAGTTACACTTTATTCACTTGAACAATATGATGAATACCCAACATTATTGGAAGACCACTTTGGAGGTTCCCAAAGAGCAGCAGTTGCAGCAGCAGCGGCTGGTGTTTCAGTATGTATGGCAACAGGAAACTCAAATGCAGGAGTTAATGGATGGTATTTGAGCCAAATAATGCATAAAGAATACCACAGTAGGTTAGGATTCTACGGATACGACTTACAAGACCAGTGTGGAGCTTCAAACTCATTATCTATTAGAAATGACGAATCCTCACCATTGGAATTAAGAGGTCCAAACTATCCAAACTATGCAATGAATGTTGGTCACCAAGGAGAATATGCAGGTATCACCCAAGCAGCACACTCTGCAAGAGGAGATGCTTTTGCTATGAATCCATTAATTAAAGTTGCATTTGCTGACCCATCATTAATATTTGACTTCGCACGACCAAGAAAATGTTGTGCAAGAGGAGCTCTCAGAGAGTTCGAAGTAGCAGGAGAAAGAGACCCAATCTTACCCGCAAAATAATATAATTTGGGCATATATTACATAGAACATAAAGGGAGCTCCCTTTTATTGTTCCCTTTTTTAAATATATCTATTTATTTTTTTGTTCTGGATTTTGTTTAATTAAAGAAATATTTATTAGAAATAAACAATAATTAACCGCCTTTTGATGAAATCAAATCGAAAATAATATATATTATTAATCAATGACATATTTATTTAGATATTAATTTAATTTATGAGGTGAATCACATGGACCCAACATTGTTAGCTCTCGGAGCTCTTGCATTATCAGGAGCCGCTGCTACTGTGGCAGGATGTGCAGAAGATTTGGAATCTGATGTAGGTTCTCAGTCAAACCCTAACTCCCAGGTTCAATTAGGTCCTCAAATGGGGAATATCCACAGATACTTTAACAAAGCTATCTCTGGGGAACCTGTATCCTATGGATTATATGTTGCTGCGGCTGGTGCTACTGCATGGGCATTGATGGGTATGAATTTAAACCCTATTCTTGCAATTATAGTAGGTTCAGCAGTTGCTGCATTAGTTCACGGTGCTTACTCAGTAAGTGCATTTTTAGGTAGGATTGTAGGACAATCAAAGAACTTTGGACAGCCAGTATATATGGATGTAATGATGGGCCATTTAGGCCCTATTGTAGGTCATGGTTTTATTGCCGTATTTTGTATGCTTTTTGCCGCATATTTGGCAGTTAATGCATTAGGAAATCCATTCCCATTACCATTGGTTGCATTAATATTTGGTATTACCGTAGGTGCTATTGGTTCCTCAACAGGGGATGTTCATTATGGTGCTGAAAGAGAATATCAAAAATACGCATTTGGCGGTGGAATACCTGTTGCCAACCAAGGAGATATAGACATTATGGCAGAAACTGGTATTAGAAATGGTTTAGATTCTTCATATTTCTGTTCAAAATTGGGTGGTCCTTTAACAGGTCTTGCGTTTGGTCTTATCATATTCCTTGATGGATGGAGGTCAATACTTGGAAATATAATAGGCGGAGATTTAATAACAAAGGCGGCTATTGCTATTGTGGTTGGTCTTATTGTGGTTATTACTACATTATTACTCAACAGAAAAATCGAAGTATATGCTAGAAATAAATTTGGACCATATACAGATAGGTAAAAAATATTTGGTGATGTATTATGGTAAATATTGACATTGTAAGTTTGGCAATCCCTCTTGCAGAAATCACAATTGCGGGTGCCATTATTAATGCTAGTGTTCATTTTGTTCCAGTGGGTGGAGCTCCTGCGGCTATGGCTACTTCAACAGGAGTAGGTACAGGAACTACACAGTTGGCAGCAGGTGCTGGGTTCACTGGTTTAATGGCTGCTGCAGCATTGGCAGCTCAATCAGGTATTAGTTTAACAAATCCACTCCATTTAGCTCTTATTATGGCATCAGGAGCAGTGGGTTCTATGATTATGCTTGGATTAACTATGTTAATTGGGCAAATGATTTATGTATATGGTATTGGAGTAGTTCCAGCAGCAGATAAAGTAGATAAAGACCCCTTTACAGGAGATTATCAAAAATCCTACATTACTCCGGGAACAACAGGACATGCAATTCCAACAGTATGTTTTATAAGTGGTTTAATCGGAGCAGCACTTGGAGGTATTGGTGGAGGTCTTGCTTATATTGCATTTAAATTATTGGGATTCTCCTCAGAAGTTTCAGGAGTTATTGCAGTTGGGTTTTTCTTCTTGAATGCTGTTCTTGCATCATATAATATCGGGGGAACAACAGAAGGATTCCACGACCCAAAATTCAAGAAAATACACTTCGGAATCGTAGCTTCATTTGTAGCTTCATTGTTATGTGGAGTTATTATTTCAGGAATGTCATTAGGAATTTAATATTATTGGATTAGATATTAAATTCAAATACAATAATAGTAGTTGGATTGGCGGAAACATACCCCTATATATGCTATAAATTAATTGTATAAATTAAAAGTGAATATAATATAATCTTTTCATCCATTTGGGAGAAAACTTTGTCAATTAACTAAATAGAGGTGTAATTATGAGTCATGGTGGTGGAGGACACGCAGCAGAAAGATATCCTGAAGGTCAGGTTTTATTAGCTGGTTCAGTTCTCGCAATCATTGGTATGTATATTGCACATTTTGCTACGCAATTTGGATATGGACAATTGTCTATGTTGGTGGGCGGACTTTTAGCAGTTGCGGCTACTGTGGCAGGTGCAAATACTACAAGAAAAGTAGCAGCTTATGGATTAGGAACAGGAGTTCCCTCCATTGGTATGGCTGCATTAGGTATGGGGACAATTGCAACATTGGCAGGAATATTAATTCCCTCAGTATTGATATCACAGTTCGCATTTCCTAATGAAATAATTTATGCTATACCAATATTAATATCAATAGTGGCATTAATATTAGGTGTAGTTGTAGGAAAATTAACAGTAAATCCAATTGGAATGAAAGTTCCTATTATGGTTCAAAGTATGACTTACTTGTCATTAATGGGTGCATTATCTGTTTCAGGATTTTGTATAGCATTTGCAGGTGGTTTTACCCCTGATGTATTTATGGCAGGTGCAGTTAAAACTGGAATTATTGGATTGGCATTTATTGCAGCAGGTATGGCAATATTACATCCATTTAACGCATGTTTGGGTCCAAACGAAGACCATGGAAGAACATTAAAATTGGCATTAGCTTGTGGATTGATAACATGGTTTATGTTTGCAGTAGCTAAGTTAGATGTTATTTCTTCAATTGTGTCATTAATACTTTGGGCATTAGTTTATGTTTCATTTGTAAAACAATCATTAAACGATGCATGCGATGTATTATATACGCCAGAATTGCCTAAGAAGGAAGATTAAGGTGGTATTATGGAATTAGTTAAAATATGCCCAGAAATTGGAATTGTGATGGATGTCGATACAGGAATAGTTGCCGAAATGAGGAAAGATATTCTTGTAGTTGATTTAAATCCAATTAAAGAGGAAATAAATAAATTAGAAACATTATCCAAAGCATTTGAAAATTCGCTTGACCCAAGAAGTGCTCCATTAAAAGCATACGATGGAAGGGACAATATATACAGTGTTGGAGGTCTATTCCAAAGTGCATTCTTTGGTTTCTGGATATCTTTATCAATATTAACATTGGGATTAATACTTGTAATAGGTTTATATCCTAAATTAATAGGGTTATAATTTGGAGGTGCTAATATATGGCAGATAAAAAAGCTCCTGCATCAGGATGGCCAATAGTAAGTGGCGAATATGTTGTAGGAAACCCAGAAAGCTGTGTAGCAGTTGTAACATTGGGTTCCCATGGTTTAGATGAAGCAGCTATTGAAGCAGGTGCTGCTATTTCAGGACCATGCCACACAGAAAATTTAGGGATTGAAAAAGTTGTAGCTAATTATATATCAAATCCAAACATTAGGTTTATGTTGGTTACTGGTTCCGAAGTTCAAGGACATATTACAGGACAGTGCTTTAAAGCATTGTATGAAAATGGAATTGGAGATGATGGAGGAATTATTGGAGCAAAAGGAGCTATTCCATTTTTGGAAAATGCTGGACAAGATGCTATCAGTAGATTCCAAAATCAACTTGTGGAAATTGTAGATTTGATTGATGTTGAAGATACAGGTAAAATAAGCAGTGCTATTAAAGACTGTATTTCAAAAGACCCTGGTGCTTTCGAAGAAGATCCAATGATATTGGATTTAGAAGGCGGCGGTGGAGAAGCTGGAGCTGATGAATCTACATCAATAAAACCAGCTGCGCCAGAAACAGTATTATTGGAAGCAAGAATGAGAATGATATCTGAAAAAATAAATGATGCAGCATTAATAGCAAAATTCAATTCAGGATATTATAATGGAAAAATACAAGGAATTGCAATAGGGTTGTTCCTATCTTTGTTAATATTCTCCTTGTTATAGATATATATTGCAGATATGAATAATTTGGAGGTGCTAATATATGGCAGATAAAAAAGCTCCTGCATCAGGATGGCCAATAGTAAGTGGCGAATATGTTGTAGGAAACCCAGAAAGCTGTGTAGCAGTTGTAACATTGGGTTCCCATGGTTTAGATGAAGCAGCTATTGAAGCAGGTGCTGCTATTTCAGGACCATGCCACACAGAAAATTTAGGGATTGAAAAAGTTGTAGCTAATTATATATCAAATCCAAACATTAGGTTTATGTTGGTTACTGGTTCCGAAGTTCAAGGACATATTACAGGACAGTGCTTTAAAGCATTGTATGAAAATGGAATTGGAGATGATGGAGGAATTATTGGAGCAAAAGGAGCTATTCCATTTTTGGAAAATGCTGGACAAGATGCTATCAGTAGATTCCAAAATCAACTTGTGGAAATTGTAGATTTGATTGATGTTGAAGATACAGGTAAAATAAGCAGTGTTATTAAAGACTGTATTTCAAAAGACCCTGGTGCTTTCGAAGAAGATCCAATGATATTGGATTTAGAAGGTGGCGGTGGAGAAGCTGGAGATGGAGACGGTGGCGAAGGATTTGCTATCGAGGGAATTCCTTCATCAGTTGAGCCAGATTTAGAATATACAAAAAAATTCATGGACACTCTTGACTACAAAGTAAGTTTGATTACAAGAGAAGTTGGTCTGTCTTCTGGAACTCAGTTAAAATCCATTGAAGGAGCAATTTATGGTTCTATATTGGCCGTGGTGTTGGTAGGAATTCCAGTTCTATTAAAATTAGTATTGTAGGTGGTTGAATGTCAGAAATACCAACTGTTATAGTTCCATCAAAGGAATACAAAGAATTGCAGGAAAAATTAGATGGTATTGAACAAACCGTAGAAAATACCAATGCCGAAATTATCCAAACATTGGGTAAAAAAGCGGGAAGAGATGTTGGTATAGTATATGGGTTTGCAATAGGATTAGTATTTGTAATGGTAGTTGGAAAATTATTGCCAATATTTAGTAAATTCCTATAAAAAAATAAGGATATATATTATAAGGTGGTAATTGATGTTCAAATTTGATAAAGAACAGATGGTTATTGAAATCGCAGGTAGAAAATTCGGCGGTCAGCCGGGAGAATACCCAACAGGTCTATCTGGAACAATATTTTATGCAAGACACAAAATTGTAGAAGATGAAATAAAAGGGATTTTCGATAAATCCGCAGCAGAAGCATTAATAAACAAACAAGCTGAAATGGAAGACACCACAGGAAACCCTGCATTAGTTCAGGTATTTGGTGGAAACCCAGAGGCATTAACAAAATATATCGACTTCGTAGCTGAAGTATGGGATGGTCCAATGTTATTGGACTCCACATCAGGAGAAGCTAGAATGGCAGCCGCTACAAGGGCAACCGAAGCAGGATATGCAAATCAATGTATTTACAACTCTATCAATGTTTCAATAGATGAGGCAGAATTCCAAAACTTGGTAGAAAGTGATATAGAAGCTTCCATTGTGTTGTGTTTCGACCCAATGGACCCATCAGTTGAAGGTAAATTAAATGTGTTGTTAGATGGTGGAAAAACAACAGATACAGGTATGCTTGATTTAGCTGAAAAAGCGGGAATTAAATACCCATTAATTGATGTTGCATGTACTCCATTAGGAAGTGGTGCAGGTCAGTCTGTAAGGGCATCATTCGCTGTTAAAGCAAAATTAGGTCTTCCAGTAGGTAGTGGTATCCACAACATCCCATCAGCATGGGACTGGTTAAGAGATTTCAGAAAAGGATTAAGAGAAGCAGGACAAACCCAATTAGCAAAAGATGTTCATCATGTTTGTGATATTGGAGCTAATATTGTTCAAACAATGGGTTCCGGAGACTTTGTTTTATACGGACCTATTGACAATGCAGAATTAGCATTCCCAGCAGTTGCTATGACCGATATGGTTATTGCAGAAACAGCAAAAGATATGGGAACAGTTCCAGTAGATACCCATCCAATAAACAAATTGTTATAATGTGGTTGAAAAATAAATAAAATATATATTTTCTTTTTTATTATTTTTTAGGGTTTTTTATTCTAAAAATAGATTTTAATATTAAATTGCTATTTTGTAAATTTAAAATAATTATAAAAATAATTTATATTTAAAATTAAATAATATGATTTATAATTTAAGGAGCTCCCTATGTAATCCCCATTATACACTCCATATAATTGAAAAATCTTTTAGTGCCTTGGTAATTAATTCTTTTTTTCCTTCAATTATGATTTTATCGGCGTCTTCCTTACTATTTTCAAAAATAATACCATACCATTCACTCAATTCCCCCAATATTTCACTGTGGAGCTCCCTATTTAACTTGACCCTAATGGTTTCGGCCCCCTTTCTTCTTTTAATTTCTACATTAAATGTGCTTTTATCCAGGGGAAATTCTATGTCTAACTCATTTCTACAAGCTTTACCCATTTTATCCAAATACTCTTTCGCTGTATCGATATCACATAATCCAAAAAGCATCATTTGAACTTGGGATAGCTCTTTCTCAGCATCTCGCAAGGATTCAAAATTTGCATGTTCATCCATTAAATAAAAATGAATAATATTTTTAGCAATTCTGATTTTAGAAATTGCATCATTTGAAACTGGCTTCCCCTCCTTTATTAATTTTGAAGCTAATTCCGACAAAACTACCCATTGTTTATCAATTCCTTTTGCATCTTTCATTGTTATCACTAATTATTGATATTATATGTTAAATATTACATATTATAATATTGTCTATTATCCTATTATCATTTCATATTCTTTATATATTCTTTTAACATTTCCTCGGAATCGTGGTTCATTAAAGAGTTTAATTCCTCTAATTTTGATTTAATTTGTTCTATGGTAGTATCTTTATCAATAAAAAATGCCTGATAACTTGTAGTTCCAGATATATTAAAAATTGCAACAGTATCATCGTCTTTTAATAATCTGTTGTCAAGTTTTGACCTAACTACAATATAATCAGCCATATCACTATCTAACCCCTCTTTAACAGATACAATGCCCGTCAAAGTAGCAATGAATGTTCGTTCCATATTATCACCAAATAATTATCCTATATTTTTCATCATATTTTTTATTATATATTTTAAATATTGAATAATATTTTTGTATTTCTATAAATAATATTAACAATTTCATCATAATTATATGTTTCTTCCTCTTTTTTTATGTCATATATTTTTTCTACAACCTTTATTACATTTGTTGGTAGGTTTTTTTCTCCCTTTATGGGGGATAAATATGGACTATCGGTTTCAACCACAATATTTTCTAATTCAAGATTTTTTACAAGATTTACATGGAGCTCCGAGAAACATACCAAGGTAGATATTGAAATATAATGTCCTGCATTTATTAATTTATTTGCTAATTCAATATCTCCACTATAACAATGAAACATGGATATTATATTATTAAATTTACTACTGCCCGTTATGGTGTTATAACATTCCTCTTCCCTTCCTCTTGCATGAACTACAATTGGTTTGTTTAACTCATTTGCCAAATCTATAAATTTAACAAATATATTTTTTTGGCGGTCGGGATTATTAATATTCACCGTATTTATGTCCAATCCAATTTCCCCTATTCCAACAATATTTTTTTCGTTTTTTAATATTAAATCATATACTTTATTTATTACATAATCATCTGCATTAGTGTAGCAGGGGTGAAACCCCAAAGTTAAATAAATATTATATATATCAGAATAATCTTTTTTAATTTTCAAAGCCCTCTCGCATCCACCAAGATTTGCACCACTTGTTATAATTTTAACATTATTATTCATTGCATTTTTAATAATGGCATCTCTGTTTTTATTAAATGATTTATCTTCAATATGACAATGGGAATCTATATAATTGTAGTTATTATTATTATTATTATTATTATTCATATTTCGCCCCATTTAAATTTTATTTTTTTTCAATCACACTAAAATCCCAGTTATCTAATTCATTTAATATGGTTTCTTTTACGGCTTCTTCTTTTTCTTTTGTGGCATAAACATTAAAACCAAGGACTATTCTTACTACATCATCTCCATCTACTAATTTACATTTTCCAACACAGGCCAATTGTTTATCGAATCTTAAATATATTTTTCCTTTTTCTATTCTTGTAGATATGTCATTTTTTAATTTATTAACATTTCTTTCATCTCTTTTTAATAAATCCATAATTCTCTTAAATGTTTTTTTAGCTGGTTTTTTAGTTAATACTATTTCATGAATTCGTATTGGATTTCCAAAACATCCTTCTGTATCTATTGTAGATATATTTATGTCGTCATCATCTATTTCCGGAGGAATAAAGTATGCCATACTACTTAATACTTTATCTTCGTCCTCTGTTATATGGGCTATTGACGATATGGTTATATTATTTAATTTAATGTTCATTATATCCCTCTATATAAATTGTTAATTTAAATTTAGATATTATTATTTAATTATTGTCTCTAAATAGGAAATTTATTTACGGCAATTATCGAATAACAAAAAGATTTATATAATATTATATCATATTGTTGTATGTAATGATTAATAATGATGAATAATATTTTTGAATATCTATATTATTATTGCTATTAATATTAGCATTATTGTTTATTTTATAATTAACTATTATTTATGTTATGCTACATATAACATTACTATTCTTGTATTATGGCATATTGATTACAGCGTTATGTATTTTGAGGTGAATTGAATGATAGAAGTTAGATTTCACGGGCGAGGAGGACAAGGAGCCGTAACCGCAGCACAGCTTTTAGCAAAAGCAACCTTTATAGATGGAAATTTTGCCCAAGCATTTCCATTTTTCGGTGTTGAGAGAAGGGGAGCTCCGGTTATAGCTTTCACAAGAATCGACGATAAAAAAATAAGAATAAGAAGTCAGATATATGAACCAGATTATGTTGTAGTTCAAGACCCCTCTTTATTGGATTCTATAGATGTAAAAAGTGGATTAAAAGAAGGCGGTAAAATAATTATAAACACCACAAAGGACATAAAATTTGAGGGATATGATGTATTCTGTGTGGACGCAACAGGAATTGCACTTGATGTGTTAGGATTACCTATCGTAAATACATCAATATTGGGGGCATTCGCAGGAGTGACTGGAGAAGTGAGTATAGAAGCACTCAAAGAAGCTATAATGGATTCATTCCCTAAAAAATTAGCTGAGAAAAACGCAAAAGCAGCAGAAGTTGCATACAATGCCGTTAAAAAGTAAATATGTAAAATACGGCATACTAAGATACATACAATAAATAAATAGTATAAAATAATTAGGTGATTTTATGACTACAATCGGTGCTATAATATATGAACCAGGGAGCTCCCGAAATAATAAAACTGGAAGTTGGAGGGTATTTATACCTACAATGGATAGCGATAAATGTATTATGTGCGAGAATTGCTTTATATTTTGTCCAGATTCCTCAATTATAGAGGGCGAAGATGGTAAATTTAAAATAGATTATGATTATTGCAAAGGGTGTTTGATTTGTGTAGAAGAATGTCCAGTTAATGCAGTAACCAGTGCAAGGGAAGAGAAATAATTCATAATAATTATAATTATGGCAATGTCAATAGCAATAATAATTTGTTATAATTAAAAGGAATTCAATATAATTGTTTGTTATTTTAAGCAATATTTAACAATATACAAATAAAAGGTGTGATTCATGAGTAAAGTTAAAATTATCACAGGAACATCCGCTGCTGCGGAAGCTGCACGATTATGTGATGTGGATGTTATTGCAGCATACCCAATAACACCTCAAACAACAGCCGTGGAAAAATTAGCTGAGTTTGTTGCAAATGGGGAATTAGATGCTGAATATATTAAAGTAGAAAGCGAACATTCGGCAATGAGTGCCTGTATGGGGGCAAGTGCCGTAGGTGCAAGAACATTTACAGCAACTTCTTCACAAGGATTGGCATTAATGCATGAAATGTTATTTGCCGCAAGTGGAATGAGGCTTCCAATTATTATGATGAATGCAAATAGGGCTTTATCTGCACCAATCAACATTTGGAATGACCAGCAAGACAGTATTTCACAAAGAGATACCGGATGGATTCAAATGTATGCAGAGGACAACCAAGAAACTCTTGATTTAATAATACAGGCATTCAGGATAGGAGAGCATGAAGATGTATTACTACCTGTTATGGTTAATTTAGATGGATTTATATTAACCCATACAGTAGAGCCTGTAACATTACCTGATGAAGATGCAGTAAAAGAATTTGTTGGCATATACGAACCGAAACATACATACATGGACCCAGATAGACCTATTACCCAAGGTGCAGTTGGTGTTCCAGAATATTATATGGAGTCAAAATATGATATTCAAAAAGCTATCGAAAATGCAGAAGATGTAATCTTAAAAATAAATAAAGAGTATTCTGAAAAATTCGGAGGAGTGAATGGAAACGGATTAATTGAAGAATACAATTTAGAAAATGCAAAAACTGTATTTGTGGCAATGGGTTCAATTTGTGGAACAATTAAAGAAGTAATTGATGGATTAAAAGAAAAAGGCGAAGAATACGGTTTATTAAGAGTAATTACATATAGGCCATTACCTACAAAACACATTAAAGAAGCCCTAAAAAATGCTGAAAATATAGCAATATTGGATAAAAACATTGTTCTTGGTATGGATAAAGGAGCTTTATTTGTAGATTTGGCCCATACGCTGAAAGATAAAAAAACCGCTAATTACATTATTGGATTGGGTGGAAGAGATATAAAACCAGAGGATATTGAAGGCATAATAAAACATGCTGAAAATGCAGAAGATGGCGAAACAAAATGGGTTGGATTAAATCAATAAAAAACATTATAAAAATAAATAAAATTAGGTGATTATATGACAAATCAATTTCCACGAGAGGAGCTCCTTGCACCGGGACATAGGGGATGTGCTGGTTGTGGGGCATCAATTATTGTTAGACAGGCGTTAAAGGCAGCTGGAAAAGATACAATAGTAGCAAATGCAACAGGTTGTTTGGAGGTTATGACCACACCATATCCTGAAACAGCTTGGAATGTGCCTTGGATTCATGTTGCATTTGAGAATGTTGCAGCAGTTGCAAGTGGTATGGAAAGTGCTGTAAAAGCACTTCAAAGAAAAAGAGGAAAATTCTCCGATAAAAAAATAAATGTTATAGCATTTGGTGGAGATGGAGGGACCGCAGATATTGGATTCCAAGCATTAAGTGGAGCAATGGAAAGAGGACATAATATGCTCTACATAATGTATGATAATGAAGCATATATGAATACAGGAATTCAAAGAAGTAGTTCTACGCCATTAATGGCTTCAACTACAACATCACCAGCGGGTAGTGTAATTAGAGGAGAGGACATGCCTAAAAAAGACATGCCTATGATTGTAGCAGCTCATGGTGTTCCATATGTGGCTACGGCATGTTTAAGTTATCCTGAGGACTTCATGAAGAAAGTTAAAAAAGCATGCGAAATAGATGGGCCTGCTTTTATACATGTATTCCAACCATGTACCACAGGATGGAGATATGAAACAAAAGATACTGTAAAATTGGGAAGATTGGCAGTAGAAACAGGAGTATTTCCATTGTATGAAATTGAGAATGGAGATTTTAAAATATCATACAAACCAGCTAAAAGAAAACCATTAATTGAATATTTAAAACCACAAAAAAGATATAGGCATCTAACAAATGAAGATGTTGAAATGTTACAAAAGGCAGTTGATGAGAAATGCAAATTATTGGGATATTAAATAAAATTAAAAATTTAAATTATTATATAATTTTTTTTAATTAATAATTTTTAATTTTTAGCTTTTTAATTTAATATATTAGTTTATTGTTATGGCGGTGGAATTATGAAAAAAATAATGATGAAAAATAATGAATGCGATAATTGCGGGGACTGTGTAAAAGCATGCATGGAGCTCCACAAAATAAGCAGGATTGCAATATTGGAACATGAAGAAAAATATCTTCCAATAGTATGCCAACATTGTGCATCTGCACCATGTAAGGAGGTATGTCCAGTAGATGCAATATATCATTTAGATGATGGAACCGTTTATTTAGATGAAGAAAAATGCATTGGATGTGGATTATGTCCTATGGCATGTCCATTTGGGGCAATTGTTATGTCCGATGTGGCAAATAAATGTATATTATGCTCTGAACAGGAAGGAGAATGTGCCTGTGTAAAAGCATGCTCAAAAAGATGTTTAGATGCTTTGGATGTAAATGATACAATATTCTCTAAAAGAGACAAAGTTATTGAGAATTTTGCTAAATTAAACAAGCCTTCAAGTGGCAATAAAGGCAGAGGAAATATTGTCTCAAAAATAGCAAGCTCTGCAAAAGTAGGAAACCCATTAAAACAGTAAATTAAAATTATATATTAAAAAATTAGTTGGAATATCCTTACTACCTAGGAGCTCCTGAATAGATTCTATATTTTTCTTATTTTTATTTTATATTTTTGGTGAAATAATGAAACTAATGCCAAATGTCAAAAATTGCGTGGATTGTAAAAGATGCGAAAGGGTATGCCCAAATAATGGCATGATTGTAATAGATGGGGTGCCATTAAAATGTATGCACTGTGAAGATGCACCTTGTTTAAATATATGTCCAGAAGGGGCAATTAAAAGAATAAATGATAAAGTAGTAGTAATTAGTGATGAATGTATCGGGTGCGAGTTATGTGTAAGTGCCTGTCCATTTGGGGCTATGAGAATGGATTTAAGTTCAAAAGTTGCATATAAATGTAATGGATGCTATGAATTAGATGAAGAAGTATGTAAATTAGCCTGTCCAACAAATGCCCTTGATTACAGCGAAAAAGAAGTAGAGGAAAAACAAAAAATATATGTTTCCAAACTTAAAAAAATATATTCATATATTTAATTAATAATTTTTTATTTATTTTTTTATTCCTTTATTCATTCTATTAAAATTATTTCTGGTTTTAAAACATCTTTTTTAATTTCGAACGACATAACCGTTTTTAATGGAAACCGCGGAACAGTTGGGCTACCGGGATTTAATAACAATATATTTTTATTCAATTCTGGAATGGTTATTTTTTTTATAAGTGGTATATGAGTATGTCCTGATATAAGAACATCTAATTCATTTTCCAAACAATAATACTTCATTTTTAATAAATCTCCCCTCGGGTATATTTTATCTCCATGAAATATTCCGATTTTAAAACCATTTATCTCCAAAAATATTTCTTTTGGCAATGCCATAGTATCCATATTGCCTTTAACTGCAATAACTTCTGATACACCATCAATACTATTTAAATTATCCAATATACCATTTGAAGTAATATCTCCACAATGTATTATTTTATTTACATTTTTAAATTTATCATATATTTCGTCAGGGAGCTCCCCCACTCTATCGGTTATATGGGTGTCTGAAATAATTCCAAAAAGCATAAAATCACAAAATTAAATTAATATATTGTTATCGTTTTTAAAAAAGTGGCTTCCTTGGGATGGATATGCAATTTACCATCCATTGCCCCTAAGTTCTGTTCAATTCCGCTACCCTATGGGCGTCGGAGTTCCGCCTACCGTTGCTCCCTTCCGGACCTGGCGGGGTTCGGCAAATAAAAAGAGTTTTCTCCATCCCTACAGATGGAGCTCCCTTACCACCTATACCCCATAGGACGAAATATCACCACAAAGCTCAGGAATGAATGGTAAATATACATACCTCTCCCAAGTTTTCGGCTTCTGCATAAAGGCGGTTTCAGATTACAAGGGACGCCTAACCCCCCAGCCTAGCCATATTATACTTTATGTTATCACTATATATACTTTGCGATAACGATAGACATAAACATTAATAAATCTTATGGTTATTATATATAATTATAGATATTACATATGCCCATATATGTAATAGAACACTATATAAACCATAATATAATAAATATATATTAAATAAAAAAAAGAGGAATATTATGAGATTGGTTAATGAGGCATTATCAAGTAATTCAGAAGAAATACATAATAAAAACGCGTCAAGAGATGATTTTGGAAATGCAAGTATAATAGTAATAGGATGCGGGGGCGCAGGAAATAATACTATCCATAGATTAACGGAAATAGGTATTGAAGGGGCCGAAACAATGGCTTTAAATACCGATAAACAACATTTAGAACATGTAAATGCAGATAAAAAAATTTTAATCGGCTCTACATTAACAAGAGGATTGGGGGCAGGAGGGTACCCAGAAATAGGAAAAAAATCCGCTGAATTGGCAAAAAATGTATTAGAAGATGTTTTAAAAAATGCTGATTTAGTGTTTGTTACAGCAGGGATGGGGGGAGGAACAGGAACAGGCTCCGCACCAGTTGTGGCAGAAATAGCAAAGGAAAATGGTGCCGTTGTTATTGGAATGGTTACATATCCATTTAAAATAGAAAGAGCAAGATTAAAAAAGGCTGACGAAGGACTTGCAAGACTAACAGAAGCTTGTGATACTGTTATTGTAATAGATAATAACAGACTGGTTGAGTTTGTTCCAAATTTGCCATTAAATGAGGCATTTAAAGTTGCCGATGAAATTATTGCTCAGGCAGTAAAAGGAATTACAGAAACAATATCTCAGAAGAGTCTTATTAATATTGACTATGCTGATGTTAGGTCTGTTATGACTGATGGTGGCGTTGCTATGATCGGGGTTGGAGAGGTAGATTATGAAACAAAAGGAGATAGAATAGAGAAAGTTGTTAAAGATACTTTGAGCTGCCCATTATTGGATGTGGATTATGCAGGAGCTACGGGTGCAATAATCCATATCACCGGAGGCACAGATTTAACAATTGGTGAAGCAAATGCCATAGGAGAAGGTATAACTCAAAGTATGGACCAAAATGCAAATGTAATTTGGGGGGCTCGACTTGACCCATCAATGGAAGGGTGCATAAGAGTTATGACCATAATCACAGGAGTAAAATCCGCAAACATACTTGGGAAGGAAAAAAACAATGGAAGAAGGATAATCCCAAAAAACACTCAAAAAACAAAATCCTCATTAAATATTGATTATATCGTATAATTATAACCTAATATATATAATTAATATTTATATATTTATTTTCTACATATTATCCTTTCTTTTTTATATATTGTGAGATTATGAAAGCACATCAACGATTACTATTAAGTTTGGATTCCAATAACTTTATAGACGAATTTAAAAAGATTCTTTTAGAATTAAATGTTCCTTTGAAGGAATTTTCAGAATTGTCTGATATACCATATAGCACATTATATAAGGTAATTCAGGGCAGGGATTTTAGAATATCCACTTTAATAAAAATAATAGATACAATTAAAAAATTTGAACAAAATGATAACGAATTAGATAAAATAGCCGTGATTGCAGCACGACCTGCTTTAAATCAAATTCAACATAAAATATTTTCAGTAAATGGAAAGGATTATTTATTAAAAGAATATCCTTCAAATACTCTTGAAGAATGCATAACAGCAGCAATACTGGCAGAACGAGAAGGCGTTAAGGCAATAATTTGTGCCCCCATTGTTAGTTCAAGTATTGAAAAAGTTGTAAGAATTCCGGTTGCAGTAGTTATTCCAAAAAAAGAAGAGTTTATAAATGCTCTTAAAATAGTGGCAAATAAAATATAATAAAGTTAATAAAAAGTAAAAAATAATGAAGAAACATAAATGAAGATATGATATATTTTATTTTAAATCATTATTATTAATAATTTTATTGTATTTCGTTCGGGAATTTTTTACGCCCTTTTGTGTCATATGACTTAGAGTTTATTATTTTATTTTTTCAACATAAGAATATATTCTATCTATATTTTTTAATAATATATTATTTATTTCATTTTCAAGATCTTCGTCTAAACAACTTACTGTTATGGCAGGAGTATTTACTTCATCTATAAATTTTCTAATGTCTTTTTCGTGGAATAATATGCCTTCATAATATTTTAAATTGGGAAGGGCATATAATACACCATCTAACTCTTTTAAGTCATTGCAAGAATCCATAACTGTATCTATTACAAGAGTCATACTTCCAGATGTTTTTGATACTTTTGAGGTTCTAAATGTATTTAAAAGACCTCTTTTTACGCCTTTATTCAATCTATCCACTGAATTATCTATATTATTTATATCTTTATCAAATGTACCTTTTGGATTTTCTACAATTAACACCGAAGGATTTAATTTTGATATTATTTCAGGAGATAGGCCCCCAATTCCTGTTAAATCCACCACTAAATCAGGATTTAATTCGCCATTTCTTAAACTTAAATTAAATTTTGATGAGTCCATAAATTTTATTTTTTCATTAATTATGATTTCTTTTAAATGTGGATGAACATCTACAAGTATTACTTCATCACAATCTTTTGTAAGGGCGTCCGCAACAAAATTACCACATAAATATGCCCCAAATACAATTGCCTGATTAAATTCTTCCCCCTCTAAAAAATATTTTATGGCATTTGCTTTTTTTTCTACTATGTTGTATATAATATCATTAATTTTTATTTTAGAATTTATTGTTTTTACTGTTTCAGTAATTCCATATTTCATAATATCACCAATAAAATTTATCTGTATAATAATATATCAAATACTAATATCAATATTAATTCCAATTCGTTCAAGTGCTTCATTAAGTTCATCTTTAACGGCATCTTCAATATCTTTTTTATGAATTAAAGATGTTGGGGAAAGGGACGCAGATAAACATCTACCTTTATTATTCATGATTATTAGCATGGAGCCAGAGCCCGGAGCTCCAAGCCTACCTCTTGCTATAACAATATCGGCATCGGAGGTATCCACTGCAATTAATCCTTTATTAATCGCTGGAAATCTAGTTAAATCAACAGAATTTGTGGGCAGGTCTAATTTTTCAATAGTTGGCAATGGTTTATCATAATTTTTAAATAAAGATATTAAGATGTTATTTATTATGTCAAATTTCTTTTTATTATTTGTAGCAACTACAATTTTTTTAGCATTTAATATTTTATTTTGAATATATAGGAGCTCCTCTATTTTATCCCCGCATCTTTTATTAGTTATGGACTCCAAATATGCATCTTTTATTATTTTGTTGTTGTTCATTATTTCTCTCTTTACAGTTATGAATATTAACTATAATATTTTATACTATGCCTTTTTCAACCAATTTAATTCATTTTTATGGAGCTCCCTAATATCTGTTAATCCCCATCTTAACATTGCCAATCTACTTAATCCAATTCCCCATGCCAAAACTGGTTTATTTATTCCCAATGGCTCTACTACTTCGGGCCTAAATACTCCCGCACCAAGGAGCTCCAACCAACCTCTGCCCTCTACGAATACCTCGGCTTCCAATGATGGTTCTGTGAATGGGAAGTATGCAGGTCTAATTCTCACCTGTTCAAATCCTAATCTATTTAAAAATTCTTTTAATAATCCAATTAAATTGTCAAAATGCACACCCTCGGCTAATATTATGCCCTCACACTGATAAAACTCAGGCAAATGACTATAATCTATTGCCTCATTTCTAAATACTCTATCTATGCTAAATATTTTATGGGGTTTTTCTTTTTCTTCATCTGTTAATGAGGCTAAATATTTTATTGATGATACTGTTGTATGGGTTCTTAATACTGTTTTTTTGGATATTTCTTCATCAAATTCATATCTCCAGCCTTTTGATATTTTTTTATCTCCTACCATTCCTTTTTCATGTATTGATTTAATATCCTTTACCATTTCAGGTATTTCTCCTTTATTTGGGTATCTTAAAAAGAATGTATCTTGCATATCTCTTGCAGGATGGTCTTGCGGTTCAAATAAAACATCAAAATTCCAGAATTCTGTTTCTACAATTGGATTTTTTACCTCTTTAAATCCCATTCCAATTAATACCTCTTTAACATCATTTATAATTCGTGTCATAGGGTGTAATTTAGCAGGATATACTTCCTCTGATGGTATTTTTGCATCATATGGTCTAATGTGGCAATCTTTCCATTTCCCACTTACAATATGCTCCCTTGTTAGTTGGGATATTTCTTCTTTTATCTCAATGATGTTGTTTTTTATAAATTCAATACCTTTTTCCGTTAATTCTATTGCTCTATCTACTTCTTCCTCAATTGCTATAAATCCTCTTTTTTGGAGATTATTTATTAATTTCTTTTCTTCGTCATTGTAGTTATTTAAATCGCTGTTTTTGTTTTCTTCATTTATTTTTATTTTGTTTAATGTATTTTCTTCTTTATCTTCATACTGCAAATTTTCAATTATTATATTTCCTTTTTCTATTTTAGCTATTTTTTTCTTTTTTAAATTGCCTAATGCAGGATTTACTTCTGATTTGTCTAAAATATTGCCTAATTCTTTAATTGGGATATTTTTTAAATCATTTTCAATCATATAATTTGCAACCTGTCGCTCTGGAAGTCCTTTTTCTACTACTTTTTTTCCTTCCTCCGTTAATTTGGCAATTTTTGATTTATTTTCGATAATATTAACTAATTTTTTATCTTCCGCAGATAACCAAAGAGCCGTTCTCATTACCTTTGTTTCCGAGCCCATTAGCTCATTTTTTGCTAATCCCTCAACAGATAATTTTGTAATATTTTTATTGTCATATGCCTCTTGAAATATTTTTAAAAGTTTTTTCTCGTCATTGTGTAGTTTAAAATCTTCCATAGCTTCACCAAATATATAAAATATATTAATATGTTATTAGTCCTATTTTATAATAATAATTGATATAATAACTATATTTAATATAATTAATCATAACGAATATACGAAGGTAGAATATTTAATATTTGCGGGTGAATTTTTTGAATAATAATAGTAATAACAGTAATTGTAATAGTAATAATTACAATAACTACAATAATAGCAATATTATTAAAAAAAACATAGTAAATGAAATTTACTCCGAAGGATACAAAATAGCCCAATATGGAGTATATATGAAAAAATTAAAGCCCTACAAAACATTTAAAATACCAGTTGATGCGAGATGCACATGCCCAAATAAAGATGGTAATATTGATACAAAGGGGTGTATTTTTTGCCCAAAAATGGGAAGGGATATTGTTCCGCCATATTGCAATTTAAAATATTCATTAAAAGAGCAAATCGAAACCCAATTAAAGCACCATAAAATAAAAGGGCTAAAAAAATTTTATATATATTTTTATCCTGCAACAAATACCTATGGTGATTTAGATAAATTAAAAGAATTATGGGATTTTGCACTATCTTATAAAGATGTAATAGGGTTATCTTTGGGAACTAGACCAGACTGTTTAAATGGTGGGGTATTGGATATACTTGAAGAATATGTAAAACAGGGCAAAGAAATTTGGATAGATTTGGGCATTCAAACTATGAACCAAAAAACATTGGATTATTTAAATAGGGGGCATACCGTAGAGGATACAGAAAATGCCATTAAAAACTGTAAAAAAAGAAATATTTTTGTTTGCGGACATATTATATTGGGACTACCAAATGAAGGTTGGAAAAATATGATGGATACGGCATATATATTGGGTGATTTAGAAATAGATGCCTTAAAAATATATCCGTTGTTGGTGCTTAAAAATACGGAATTAGAGCAATTATATTGGAAGGGAAAATATAGAACACTTGATAAACAACAATATGTTAAACTTGTTTGTGATTTTTTAGAGAGGAGCTCCCCATATACAATTATTCAAAGAATATTAAAAGACAGAGCTCCGAAAAATATTGTAATATCTCCAAAATGGAATATAGGTAGGTTACCACTGTTAAATGAAATATCAAATGAATTGAAAAAAAGAGGTACAAAACAAGGATTTTATTTTAATAAATAAAAACAAAAAAAGAAATAATAAATTAATTCATTAATAACCTATTATAATTTGTTTTTAATATAATCTACAACTTCCTCTATTTTTATTCTAATTTGCTCTCTGGAATCTCTTTCCCTTATGGTGATGGTGTTATCCTCTAAGGTTTGACCATCTACTGTAATACAGAAGGGAGCTCCTACCTCGTCCATTCTCATATATCTTCTTCCTATTGCTCCGCTGTCATCATATTCTGCAAGAATTCCGTTTTTTCTTAAATTGTTCTTTATATCCATGGCAATTTCAGGCATACCTTGTTTATTAACTAATGGGAATACACCAACTTTAATCGGTGATACTGTTGGATTAATACTTAAATAGGTTCTATCCTCTTCCTCATTAAAGGAATGTTCCAACAAACAGAATGTAATTCTATCTATTCCATGAGATGGCTCAATAACATGAGGTAAAACTTTCTCCCCCATAACTTTCTTTTGAACTTTTTTAGCCGTTAAATAGTCCTCCAATATTGTAAATTCTTTATCTCCTACTTTTAATATATATTCTTCTCCATTTTTAATGGTATTTACTAATTTTTCCATTTCATTATTATCTAATTCATTTAAGGCATCGCTTACTAATTTCATATCTTTTTTAAATACTTTGCCCACAACTTTATAATTTAATTCTATTTCGTAGGTCTCAATTTCCTTTGGTTCGTCATATTCTACAAATATGCTTAAATCTACACCGCTGTTCTCCATATGTGCTTTTAAGTCAAAATCTGTTCTATCGGCGATACCTACACACTCAATCCAGCCAAATCTATCTGTGTATATTTCGGCATCCCAACAGTCAATAGCATAATGTGCCATTTCATCTGGTAAATGCTGTCTAAATCTTAATTTGGAGCTGTCAATACCTATATCCAACAAAAACCTTTTTGTAATTGCTACAAAATATGCAATTGTTTCATGCCTAATAATATTATTTTCTACGGCATCTTTTAAAGACATATTTATTACTTTTTCATCTTTTGGCAATGATTCGTCCATTTGCCTACTTGCAGGTAATAGGGGTATTACATCATTTTCAACTTCTTTAAATTTCTTATGCTCCTTTATTGTAGGATGCACGAAAAATTCCGCCTCTGCCTGTGTAAATTCTCTTAATCTAATTACTCCCTGCCTTGGTGAAATCTCATTTCTGTATGCTTTTCCAATTTGTGCAACTCCAAAAGGAAGTTTATTTCTAAAAAACTGTGATAATCTTCTAAATTGAATAAATATTCCCTGTGCTGTTTCTGGTCTCATATATCCTATTCTATTTCCACTTGGGCCTATTGAAGTAAGGAACATTAAATTATAGCTTTTAACCTCTCCAAATTGTCCGCTACATTTTGGGCATGTGATTTTGTGAGTCTCCATTAATTGTTGTAATTCCTCTAAGGTTTTGCCCTCTGTATCTATATCAATATTTTCCTCTATTATATGGTCTGCCCTGTATGATTCTAAACATTCTTTACATTCTATCATAGGGTCTGTAAAGTTATCCACATGCCCAGAAGCTTTTAAAACATCGTGGGGGGTTATTGTAGGGCAATCTATTTCGTAAAATTCCTCATTTGTAATATAATGTTTTCTCCATGTGTCTATGATGTTATTTTTTAACATTGCTCCTAATGGGGCATAATCTACAAATCCGGCTATACCACCATAAATTTCAAAGGAGCTCCATAAATATCCTCTTCTTTTTGCCAAATCCATAACTTTTTCATATTTGTCTTTTGTGTTTGGAGTTTCCATTTAATCACCATTTTTTAATATATGATTTTTTAATATGGGTATATATTATATTATGATTACATTATATGCCCTACATTATATATTATTTATTTTATCTATATACAACTATATTTACCATAGCACCGTGTTTTTATTATTTATTCTATCCAATAAAAATATCATTAATGAGGAGGCTATTAAATCCGCCGTAGTTCCTGGATTTAATTTATTTCCTTCATTTGATAGAAATTTATCAAATTTTAATAACGACTCTTCATTAAAATTATTTAATACTTCTTTTGCTTTATCTGATACCATTTTTGAAGTATTTTCGTCTTTTTTTCTTGCTATTAGCGTATCTGGGTAATTTGAAAGTATGTTTAAAAATGTTTTTGTTGTTGCCAAATTTATATTGTTGTATTGTTCATAATATTTATTTAATAAATTATATCCTTCAAATGAAATATTAAATCCTTCTGTCCATTCATAAGATATATTATCCCAATCCGCCGATATTTTGAAAACATCGTATAGCGTTAAATTTTTTTCTCTTAATTCCTGTTTTGCATCGTTTTTTTGGGCATCTGGTCCTTCTTTTGGAGGATTTATATTTGGCATGGCTATTTCAATTGCCTCATAAACAGCAATTGCGTCATCTGTTGTAGTGTTTTTAACTGTGTTTTTTATTTCCCTTTTAAGTGTATTTATGTTAAATTCCTCCATCTGTCCTACTGTGGTGGCTATGGGGGTATGTAGCATAATTATACCTAAATTTGCATTAGATGGCGACCATTTTTTTGATTCTATAACTGCCAATTTTATATATTGTCCTATGTTTTGGGGGTCTTTTGAGGCTTTATATATTATGTCTCCAAAAGCTACGCCCGAATTAAGGAAATGATGGTATTTTATGTCGTCATAGTCTTTATTTCTATGGACATTTCCCGGTTTAAAACTGCTAACCTCCAAACAACAGGCTATTTGAGATGCTTTCATAATGTCAAATGAGTTCATAAATTTCACCAATGAAAATTAAATAAAATAATGAGTAAAAAAGATAATATTTTTTATGTTTTATAGGTAAATTATAATTTATATTATAAAATAATATTGCAATTAGGGCAAAATAAAAAAATAGCAAAACAAAAATAGTTAAAATATAAAAATATAAAATATATTTATTACTTGGTTTTTATTAATTAGTTTCTTCCTTTTTCTTTCTATTACTATATCTATAATACACTCCTACAATTACTACAATTACTACAATTGCCATAACCATAGTAGTTATTCCACTATCTTTATTATCTACGGTTAATTCAATGGCCTCTTGGGATATATATATACTGTCGTCTCCACTTTCCCTATCTCCTGTGCTACGGAGCTCCACAGTTAATCTATAATCTTTTGGTTCTGCATCTTTATCCACTTTAACCTCTATAATTGCAGTTCCAGTTTCTCCCGGTTTTAATGTTCCAATGTAATCAGTTTTTTCGTCAAATTCGAAAGGTTGAACCGCATTTTTTATGGCACTAACTTTTATTGATTCTCCCCTTGTATTCCCTATATTTTTAACAGTTATTTTTATTTTGTTTTTTCCGGGTGTTAATGTCTGTTTTTCGGGTATTATTGCAATTATTGGCTTTGGTTGAACGAATATTTCTATATTTTGGGTTGTGTTGTGTTTTTGGTTGTATATGTCTAAATATTCCATAGTTAATGGAATGGTGTATTTTTTAGCAGGTGCGTATTTATCTACATCAATATAAAAGCTAACAGTTTTACTTTCTCCACCACTTAAACTTCCGAGAGATTTAAAGTTTGCGGAGCTCCAACTATCTTCAAATACTGAATCATTTAATTTTAATTTTAAAAGTATGTCCTTTGCCCTTCCCTGTCCGTTGTTTGTAATTGTAGCATCAATTCTTACTTTATCGTCGCTGGGTTTAATTTCTTTGGGAGTCGTTATTATATTGGAGATTCCTAATAATATATCTCCTTGCACCACTACACCAATATTTATAATTTCGGTCTTTTCTGTTCCATCTTCGTCTATCCATTTTATAGTGGCAGGGATTAAATAAGAACTTTCTGGTGTGCGTTCGTTTGTGTGTAAATTTAAATATATTGTATTTTGGGCATTTGGTTTTAGTGCTCCAATATAGAATTTTGTAGTTCCAATGGGTGAAATAAGTTCATTTCCGCCTACTGATATTGTGCATTGTTTTGCCGTTCCTGTTCCTTTATTTATTATGTTTAATGGTATCGTGGAAGTTCTTGAAGGTATTAAAGCACTATTATCTTTATTATTGCCATTTCCAACAGTTATTTCAAAATTTGCCTTTCCATATACTGGAATATAATATATTTTTGTGAATTTTCGTTCTGTTTCTGTGGTTTCTCCGTTATCGGTTGAAACTTCGGTATATTCTACTGTTATATCTATTCTGTAATCTCTTGAAGTAGCTTCTTCATTTGCATGTAATTTAAAGTAGGTAGTATCACTTTCACCAATATTTAAATGTGGAATATTTGCTGTCCCTTTTGTGGGATTAACTTGCTTTATTTCAAATGGATAATGTGGCGATATAGATACTTTAATATCTTTAATATTGTTGTCGCTATTGTCATTTACTACTTTTAGCCATAAATCTACATCGTCCCCGGGGTGTATAGTTGAAGGATTATATTGGAGCTCCCCCATTTGAACGGCATAATTTGAATTTATCGCCATCGATAAAAATGCCATAAGCAATATTGAATAAATGAATTTATTTATCATTTTATTTTTCATATTATCTTTTTTGATTTTTCTAATTTTATTTTTTATTCTTTCCATGGTATTACCTCTAATTTTCTGTTGATGCCATTTTTCTAATTGCTGGCAAAATATATTTTTCCTCTATTACAATTAAGGCAGGTAGCAAAGTCATAACTGCAACCATACAGAAAAATATACCCAATCCACAAACCTTACCTAAATTAGCCATCATAGGAAGTGGCGCGAAAGTTAGGGCAGTGAAACCAGCAATTGTTGTTGCTGTGGTGGCAAATACGGCTGAACCAGTCGATACCACGGCTATTTCTAAGGCGTCCCCAATATTTTTTCCATATTTCCGTTCCTCATTATATCTGTGCATTAAATGTATTCCATAATCAATACCCATACCCAGTAATAAAGAACCCATTCCAGCTGTTGCCATATCTAATGGTATGCCAAATAATCCCATTGCCCCACCAGTCCATACCACAGATATTAGAATTGGAATAAGTGGCATGGTGGCAGACAACGGTTTTTTGAAATATAGGAATAATACAATTAATACACCAATTAAACCCAATCCAGTTGTATAGGCTTGACTAATTCCCATTAATTTGCCCATTAAATCTCCCATTGCAGGGCTTCCTGTGGGTATAATTTCTACACCTTCTGGAACCGGAGCTCCTTCAAGTCTGTCATATACCTCTTTCATAATAGCTTTACTATCTCCTGAATCACTGTCTAAATTGATAGTAATCATTGAAAAATCATTATTATACATTCCCCGTTTTTTATCATCGGGCAAATTTTTATATATTTCCTTTACCGTTTCTATGTCATTTGGGATAATTCCATTATTTTCATTAACTATTGTATCGGTTGGAGTGGATACACGAGTTATGTAATCCGAATCTTCAAATGTGTCTTTAAGGTATTTGACTAATTCAAAAACACGGGGGTCTCTGATGTCATCAACTTTGTTGCTGTTGTCGCTGTCTTTTAATTTTATAGCTACTATAACTACATTACCTCCTCCAAATTCATCTTTTACTTCATTGAATGATATTATTACAGGGTCATCTTGGGGAAGCATTTTATCAAATGCAGTTTGAGATTTTACATTTGTTGCAGATATTCCAGCGAATATTGTTAATACAATAATTATTAAAACCGTTAAATACGGCTTTTTTTCTGAAAATTTTGCAGTTTTTTTGAGCATTTTTTTAATCATGTTATAATCACCATTAATTAATCTGGCTTTTCGTTATCATTGTTATGCTCGCAAAAAGTTTTCGAACATCCACTATTACTATTTTTATTTATCTCTTTAATTGTCACCAATATTTTTTTTAACAATTTTTCCATTTTTTCAAGATTTTGTAATTTATCTAGTATCAATTCGTTTTCTCCGTTTGATTTTTCATTTAATTCTCTTAATTTAGTACTGGCATCCAAAAAAAGGGCATGTTTATGTCCGACTATGTCCAATATCGACGAGAAACCACACAATGGTTCATAATATTGTTTTCTTTCCCCTTTTACCCAAACTTTTTTTATGAATCCTAATTTTTCAAGTTTGTTTAAATTCATGCTTACATTCCCTCTGCTTATGCCCAATTCTTCCATTATATCATCAATACATAGAGGATTATGTGAAGCATAGATACATCCATAAACTTCTCCGACTGATTTACTTAATCCATGAATCTTTGAAATCTTTGAAAATAATTCTATGATTGTTTTTTTCATTTCTTCATTTATTTCTTCTTTCATTTTATTGTCCTTTTCTTTGAGTTCATTTTTAGTAATGTTATTGTGCAATTCCATATTATCACTTATTTTGCAGTTTTTTTATAGTTAATCTTCGGTCTTTTTCAACACAGTTAATCTTCGGACTAAGAAAGACAAACAAGGGACGATTCTTGAATATTAAATATGAACTGTGATACAATACGCAAAATCTCCATATTACTAAAAATGAAGAAATTCATTTACAAAATCTTCGATTTTGTACAAAATCTCAAAGAGATTTTATTTAATAATTGGACGGATAAGGGACAGTTATTGAAGATTAACTATAATCATCTATTCACCATATTTGTAAGTTTCAAAAATTTCAAAATTTATTGAAACTTTTGAATAATTTATTATCGTGTTAATATCATTTAAATATTTTTCTAATTAATTTATGTAAATATACAAATATAATAAAAATAATAGGGTCATTAATCTATATTAATAAATAATAAAAAATAATATATAAAGCAATAACAGCAAGATATGGTAAAATTCATAGTTCGTTGGGAGCTCCTTATAAAATTCTATAAGTTCACCGGAATGACATTTAAATACACAAAAATTTTATGGCCCTTGAACAAACTTTTTGAACATATTATAAATATAATAAAAAATAATATATAAAGCAATAACAGCAAAATATGAACAAACTTTTTGAACACACTATAAATTGTGGGTTTTAATATTTTGGGTGAAAAATATGAACAAAAAACTAATTGAAAAAGCACTAAAATTAAGAGATGAAGGATTTGCAACCGCAGGTATTGCAGATGAATTAAATGTATCAGTAGATACGGCACTTTATTTAATATTAAATGGCGAAAGATTATTAACCCAATCAGAGGAAAAGGCTGAAACGAAAGAAAAAAACATAGATATATATGTTGAATGGGATAGTATTAAAATGTCATCAAAAAGATTAAAGAACATAGCCCTAATAATGGCTGATATGTTGAAAGATGTTGAATTTGATGGTATTGTGGGAATATCTTCTGGAGGTGTTCCATTGGCAACTTTAATGTCTGAACATTTGGACAAAACCTTTTCGGTATATACTCCAAAAAAACACCTTCACGGCAACAAAAAAAGTTCAAATTTAGAAAAAACCTGTTCTATTATGGATACTGGTGAATTTGTAATTGTAGATGATGTTTTAACTTCTGGAAAAACGATGGCAGAAACAATAAAAGCCATAAAGTGTTGTGGAGTTCCAAAAAAAGCAATAGTTATAATTGATAAAAGTGGATTAAAAGAAATAGAGGGGGTTCCAGTAGAGGCACTATTTAGGGTTGGAACAGTTGAAGTAAGTAAATCAGAATAAAAATATAAATATATAATAACCAACATAATAAATAATAAATGATGTATAATATTAATACTCTCCTTTTATTACATTTTTTTAACAAATTATATAAATGACTTTTTTTATAATACATTAAACTTATGTAAAGTTAGCGTATAAAGTTAAAGTTAATATAATTATATAATATTTTATTGGAGGATTATCATGTGTGGAATCATTGGATTTATAAGTCGAGATAAAAAATTAATCCGTGGAGATAAAATAGCCATAGCTTTGGACAGCCTAAAAGAAAGGGGAAACGGACAAGGTTCTGGTTATGTGGGATATGGAATATATCCAAAATACAAAGATAGCTACGCTATACATGTATTTTTAGACAACAATCCACAGTATATGGATATAAAAGAAAATGTAAAACAAGTTCTTGAAAAATATGGGTATGTTCTTAATGATGAGGAAATACCTACAAAAGACGGAATAATAGAAAAAGAATTTATACCATGGAGGTTTTTCTATGATTTCGATGAAAAATATGCGGATAGTGAAAAAGATCTCATGGTAGATATGGTAATGGAAATTAATGATAAAATAGATGGTGCTTTTGTATTTTCAAGTGGTAAAAACATGGGAATATTTAAAGCATCTGCATGGCCAATGGAAGTTGCCGAATTTTACAAATTAGATGAATATGAAGGATATATGTGGTTATCCCATGCAAGATATCCAACAAATACAAGAGGCTGGTGGGGTGGAGCTCACCCATTCAATTTATTAAATTGGTCTGTTGTTCATAATGGAGAAATCACAAGCTACGGAACAAATAAAAGATATGTTGAGAGCTTTGGATATAAATGTAGGCTATTAACAGATACGGAAGTTGTAGCATATATATTCGACCTCCTTATACGAAAACACGAAATTCCTGTGGAATATGCTTTAAGTGCAGTAGCTCCAAAATTCTGGAAAGAAATAGATACTATGGAAGATGAAGAAAGGGAGCTCCATGAATCAATTAGAATGACCTACGGCGGAGCTACATTAAATGGACCTTTTGCCATAATCGTTGGAACAGAGGAAGGAATGATGTTTATGAATGGAGAAACCAATGATGGCAATAGTTTAATAGGTATAACCGACAGAATAAAACTCAGACCATTAATTGTTGGAGAAAAAGACGATTTATTATTTGTATCTAGTGAAGAAGCGGCAATAAGAAAAATATGCCCTGAATTAGATAAAGTATGGATGCCAGATGCAGGGGAGCCTGTTTTAGCAAGAATTAATAAATAAAGATAAAATAACTAAAATAATATATTAAAATATATTAAATATATTACAATAATTAACAGTAGGAAGTGATATAATGATACCTTCGACAGTTCCACCAACCATGAAAGTTGAAGTTGATTATAATAAATGCATGCTTTGCGAGAGATGTGTAAATGAATGCTCGTGGGGAGTTTATAGGCGAGAAGGTAATAGAATTATAAGCTACTCAAATAGGTGCGGTGCATGTCATAGATGTGTATCAATGTGCCCAAGAGATGCTATTAATATATCTACCCAATCAATAGATTATAGGCCCCATCCATTATGGACAAAAGAGGCAAGAGAAGACATAATAAATCAATCAAAAACAGGCTGTATTCTTTTAAGCGGTATGGGAAATGCAAAAGAATACCCAATTTATTTTGATAAAATTGTGTTGGATGCCTGTCAAGTTACAAATCCATCAATTGACCCGTTAAGGGAGCCAATGGAATTAAGGACTTACATAGGTAAAAAACCTAAAAAATTAGAATTTGAAATGGTAGAAGAAGAAGTAGATGGAAAGAAAATTAAAAAACAAAAATTAAAAACAAAAGTTGCTCCAAATATAAAGTTGGAAACTCCAATTATGATAGGACACATGTCTTATGGAGCTCTCTCATTAAATGCCCACCAAGCAATGGCAAGAGCCGTTAAAGAATGTGGAACTTTCATGGGGACCGGAGAAGGAGGGCTTCACAGAAGTATATATCCTTATGCCGATAATGTAATTACCCAGGTTGCATCTGGTAGATTTGGAGTAAATGAGGAATATCTTTCAAAAGGAGCTGCAATTGAGATAAAAATAGGACAAGGAGCAAAACCAGGAATTGGAGGGCATCTCCCCGGGGAAAAAGTATCTGCTGAGGTTTCATTAACAAGAATGATTCCAGAAGGTAGTGATGCTATTTCACCAGCTCCACACCACGATATTTATTCAATTGAAGATTTGGCACAGCTTGTAAGAAGTTTAAAAGAAGCTACAAGATGGAAAGTTCCTGTATTTGTGAAAATATCAGCAGTTCATAATGTTGCAGCTATTGCAAATGGAATAGCTACCAGCGATGCTGATGCCGTAGTAATTGACGGATTTAAGGGAGGAACAGGTGCAGCACCTAAGGTATTTAGAGATAATGTAGGAATACCAATAGAATTGGCTGTTGCAGCAGTTGACCAAAGATTGAGAGAAGAAGGAGTAAGAAACGAAATAAGTATTATAGCAAGTGGAGGGATAAGAAACTCCGCCGATGTATTTAAATTAATAGCTCTTGGTGCAGATGCAACCTATATCGGAACAGCTGTAATGATAGCTATGGGCTGTAGAGTATGTGGTAGATGTTACACAGGACAATGTGCATGGGGAATAGCCACACAAAAACCAGAGCTCGTAAGTAGGTTGGATGTAGAAGAAGGAGCAAAAAGAGTTGCAAATCTCATAAATGCATGGACACATGAAATACAGGAGCTCCTTGGTGCCGCAGGAATTAATTCTATTGAAAGTTTAAGAGGAAACAGAGATAGGTTAAGAGGAGTAGGGCTAAATAAAACAGAATTAGAAGCACTTGGCATTGAACATGCTGGAATGTAATCTATAATCATATATTATAAATTACCCAAAATTATGGCGAATCGACAATTAATTAATATCCTTTAAATTTGCAAACTCTTTTAGGGTTTGCCCCTCACCATCGTGATTCAAAAAACCTTTGGTTTTTTCATCAAATGATGTCTAAAACAGTTAAGATTAAATATTTCCTAATCCGTAATTAAGCATAATTTATAGGCTTAACTGCGAGGAATTTAATAAAAATCACGAAGTGATTTTTATAGCTCGAAGCTTCGCTTCGATAATAGTATATAATTGTCTGTCGATTTGCCATTATAAATATTAATAAATCTATTTATATCTTTTATTTTTACAATTATAATATTTATGGTGAGATGATGGATAAATCAACAACAGAAGTAGTATTGGACGCCAACAACTTTGAATATAGGGAGTTAAATGAAAAAATCCATACTATTTTAAATGAATATCCAAATTTAGAAAAACTTATTTTAAAAAATGTTTTGGGTCAAAGATTTATCGGAAATGGAATTCAAAAAGAAATAACAATAGAAATATATGGAGTTCCAGGCGGAGACCTTGGAATGTTCATGAATGGACCAACAATTATAGTTCATGGAAATGCTGACCACGCACCGGGAAATACTATGGATAGTGGTAAAATTGTAATCCATGGAAGTGGCGGGGATGCCACTGGACACTCTATGAGAGGAGGAAAACTATTTGTTAGGGACAATGTTGGATATAGAAGTGGAATCCACATGAAAGAATATAAGGAAAAATTCCCGATATTGGTCATAGGCGGAGAAATAAAGGATTTTTTAGGAGAATATATGGCAGGAGGAATTCTTATTGGACTCAATATGGATAACGAGGGAAATGATTTAGGAAAAATAAATTCAAAAATGCTTGGAACTGGAATTCACGGCGGAAGCATATATATTAGGGAGAGCATCGATAAATCCCAATTAGGAGTTGCTGCGGATATTAAAGAATTCACAGACGAAGACAGAGCAAAAATTACGCCATATATTGAAGAATTTTGTAAAGATTTTAATTATAGCGAAGAAATAAAAAATAAGCTTTTGAATTCAAATTATACAAAAATAGCTCCAATCTCGAAAAGACCATTCGAAAAATTATATACTCCTGATTTAAGATAAATAATCAATAAGTATAGATAATAATTAATTATTATAATGATAATATTTAGAAATATTGGTAATAATATCGGTGATTAATAAATATAACTCATAAACATAAAACATAAACGGTGTTAATTATGAATTCTTATTTAAATTTGAAAGAGGAAGTTTGGGACAAAGATATTTGTTCGGGTTGTGGTGCATGTGTAGCAGTGTGCCCCGTAGATAATATCTATTTTAAAGAAGATAGCCCTATAAAATTCATATGTGATGAATGTGCATGTATAATCTCCCCTGTTGAAGAAATAGAATACCCAGTTTCTGCTGAATTCTGTAAGACAACTCTTTACGATGTCCCTTGTGGTGCATGTTATGGCGCCTGCCCAAGAACAAAAAATAAAGTTATTCCAACGGTGAAAAACGGAATTGGTAGAGTGCTACAAAGTGTAAAGGCAAAATCTAAAATAGAAGTAAAAGAAGCCCAAAGTGGAGGCGTAGTTTCTGCCATATTGGCAAGTGCTTTTGATGAAGGATTAATTGATGGTGCCATTGTAATGATGGAGGACAAATGGACAATGGAACCACAATCCTATTTAGCAACATCAAAAGAGGAAGTTTTAAAATCCGCAGGAAGTAGATATAACTGGAATGTGCCAATACTTAGGGCTTTAAAAGATGCCGTAATGGTTAAAAAGTTAAAGAAAATAGCAATTGTAGGAACTCCATGTGTAATGAATGCAGTGCATCAAATAATGGCATCAGACAATGACCTTTTAAAACCATTTAAAGATACAATAAGGTTAAAAATAGGTTTATTCTGTTTCGAAACCTACAATTATGAAAAAATGATGGAAATATTTGAAAAAAATAATATAAATCCATGGGATGTTCGGAAGATGGACATAGAAAAAGGAAAATTATTAATTAAACTTAGAGATGGCGAAGTTATTAAGTTTAAATTAGATGAAGTAGAAGATGCAATGAGGGCAGGATGTAAAGTTTGCGGTGATTTTTCAGGAATTGTGGCAGACCTCTCTGTTGGAAATGTGGGAGCTCCCTCAAATTATTCAACCATTCTTATAAGAAATGATTGGGGAGCAGGATTTTTCAAAAGAGCCGTAGATAATGAATATGTTGAATATGGAGAAGGAGTAAATATGAATGCAGTAGAAAAACTTGTTAAATTAAAAAAACAAAGAGTAAAACAATAAATATAAATATATAATACACTATTTTTTTATTATTTTTTTATTGCACCATCTTTTAACAATTTCCTTTATTATATCGTAGGAACTATGGAAATCACAATTAGTATATTCCTTAGTTTTTACAATTTCAACATCTAATCCTAATTTTTTCAATTCGTTTTTTAAATTTTCAGCATCAAAAGTAATTTGGTCAGGACCTAAAACTATAATATCTGGTTTTATTTTAAGAATAGGTTCTAATTTATCAGTTAAACTACCCAATATAGCTTTATCAACCGGTTTAATCGCCTCTATCATTTCTCTTCTCTGATTCTCTGGTATTACCGGTTTTCTACCTTTTATTTTTTTTACGGTTTCATCTCTTGCTATTACTACAATCAATTCATCTCCTAAACTTTTGGCATATTTTAAAGTATTGTGATGTCCAGGATGGAGTAAATCAAAAGTTCCCGCAGTTAGCACTATTTTTTTAGTTTTATCGTTGGTTTTCATATTACCATCTAATTATTATTTATAAATAATATAAAAAAAATTAAAATAAAAATATATTGTGGAGCGGAGCTCCTTAATAAAAAAATAATATATAATGCTAAAAAGAAAAAAATTATTTATTAATTACATTTTTAAAGCCATTTTTATGTCGTCAGCTTTAACAGTTTTTCTTCCTGCATGTTTTGCTAATTCTACGGATTCTTTTGCAATGTCCATTGCTATATCCTCTAATACTTCAACTAATACCTTAGCTGCTTCTTCACTTACTCTTTCAGCTCCTGCTGATTTTAATATTCTTACTACTGGTGCAACTGGAAGTTCTGCCATAATATCACCTTTTTTGATTATATCTTAATCCTTATGCGGGGCAATATATAAATCTTTTGGAAAATATCTTTAATTAATCCCATATTATATATATTGGGCTGATTAATTATTGTATGTTCGAAAAGTCAAATTCCTCGAATTTGTTAAGTAAATCATAGATTAGATGAAATCCTGCGGATTTCATTGCTCAAACCTTGTTTGATTTACTAAATCAAAGAGCTATAAAAATCCCAAAGGGATTTTTATTTAATTCGTTCTTTATGTGTACTATGTATCTTGTTGTATTTAACCTAATACAGCACAAAATACTAAGAACCAAATAGTTTATAGTGCAAAGAGTTCCCGAATGGACTATCCAATGGTATATCACAAGAAGCATATGGGCCCAATGATAATTTATTATAGTATAATATAGATAAAATATTTTACACCGATTTAATCTGATATGCTATTTATAGGTAAATAAAGAAGTAAATAAGAAATAATAGATAATAAATAAGTAAAGAAAGAAGCAATGGTGGTAATATTAACAAAAAGGAAATAATCGAATGGATTGTTTTTATAGTTGTGCTTTTAATTGTATGGAGTCATATAAATGTGGTGGTATCGGATAGTATGGTTCCAGTAATGGAACGGGGGGATTTTGTAATTGTATCCAACGCAAACTGGGAATTTAATCCAAATGATGTTCAAGTTGGGGATATTGTTGTATATAAAGCACATTGGGCAACAGATAATTACACGATAATAGAAAGCAACATATTGGTAAATAATAAACTTCTTTATTTATTAGATGGACCTACAACTAAACCAGTAATACATAGGGTTATAGATAAAGTGCAGTATAAAAATAATACCTATATAGTTACAAAAGGAGATAACAATCCAATCAATGACCCAGAGTTAATTTCAGTAAATCAAATAAAACAAAAAGTAATAACAATAAATGGAGCTCCCTTAGTAATCCCATATATAGGATACATTTCAATAATATTAAAAGAAAATATAATATTGGCCAGTTTGCTTATTATTCTGTTGTATGCTTATGATTATATAAGGGGAGATAACAAACGGAAAAACAATAAACAGAAAACACAATAAAAATTTATAGTCAATCTTCGGTCTTTTTCAATAAACTGTCTCAAAATCGCAAAGCGATTTTTACGATCGTATAAATTTTTCAGAGAAAAATTTAGAGATCATATTAAAGCTAAAATCTTTATCATATCGCAACAAATGAAGAAATTTATAATAAGTTAGGACAGATAAAGGACATTTATTGAACTTATTATAATATTATATAATTTTTATATAATATCTTTAAAATATTTTAATAGAGATGGTGCCCTTTTCACCGCTCTAAATGCTATTTTTGCCACATCAATTTCTTCCAATCTTTCATCCATAGCGTCTGCCAAAGCATTTAACTCTTTTTCACTGAATTTTTGAAGAACTTTTTTATATTTTAATTCATCCATTAATAATTTATAATATTTTTCTTTCCATCTATTTTCATATTCTACTAAATAATCTTCTGAACAATTGTTGCTTTTAATGGCTTCTCCCGCAACTTTTCCTGCAATTGAACCACAGCTTAATGACAAATAGATACCTCCGCCAGATATTGGACTGATTTGCCCAGCGGCATCACCAACAACCATGAAATTATCGGCCACAGTTTTTTCAATTGGCCCTCCAACCGGAGCTCCACCACATTTAAATTCAATTGGTGTGGCATTATCCAACCTTCCTTCCAACAATGGATGTTCTAAAAATTCATTTAAGTAATCGATGGCTTTCTTTTTACTGTCTATAATTCCCAAACCTACATTTGCAGTTTCTCCTTTTGGGAATATCCACACATACCCTTTGGGACAAATATCTCCGAAATAAAATTCCATCATATTTTTATCAAGTAATTTAACATTGGTCATTTCATACTCGGCACAGGAACATATTTCTGTGACTTTTTTCTTGCACTTTATTCCTGCCATTTCTGCAATTGAGCTTTCAACACCATCAGCAGCAATTACAATTTTTGCTTTTATGGCGTATATCTGTCCAAGATGATTGACAATAACAGTATATTTTTCGCCATCATAATCTAATCCTACGACTCTACTTTTAATGGCTATTTTAGTTCCAACATTTGCACTTCTAACTGCAAGGTGTTTGTCGAATATTTTTCTTTCTACAACATACCCTTGTGTTTTTCCTCCTTTAACAATTATTTTTTTACCATTTGGGGCAACTAATATTCCTCCATCAATTTTACTCCTAATAAATGAAGGGTCGGGATTTATTCCAAATTCATCAAGATATGGGACAGCTTCTGCACATCTAACCGGAGTTCCAATTTCTTGGGATTTATCTATTAATAGGGTTTTTGCACCATTTATTGACGAATGATATGATGCCATACTCCCTCCTGGACCTGCACCGATAACAATAACATCGTATTCACTATCAAGTAATTCTCTCATATTTACTCCTCCAAAGTATTTAGTGCATTTAATGGACAAACAATTGCACAAAGTCCGCAACTGTTGCATTTTTCATTATCTATTATAACTGTATTTTCTATTAATTCAATTGCGAGTCTATTACATACTCCAACACAAGCTCCGCAATATCCGCATTTTTCAATATTGACTTCCATTATATCACTTTTAAAATATGGCGTATTAATTGTAGGTATATCGGCTAACACATAACAATTGCACTATTATATGTCTTAACGACTAATTTTGCTCAATTACTTGTTATGGGCATGCATATTCAATCAACTGCCGATTCACTGTATTTATTCATTTGTTATTGTTTTCATAACTTTTATATATTACCTTAGTTTTAGTCGTGGAATCATAGCACTTAATATTGCATCTTTACATAAATCTATTCTATTTAATGCACCATTGGTGATGTATCCTATAATACCTTCATTTTTGCCTATGTCTTGAATATTGTATATATTTTGAACTGCAATGCTACATTCAACTCCTTTTTTTATTTCAGTTACTATTTCTTCTGGCAATTCAAATCCCTTGGAGCTCCCAATAGTGTAATCTAATCCGTTATATATGGCACATATATGCATGTCTAAATATTTTCCCCCCATTTCTATAAGTCCAGCTTCTATTCCAATACCATATAAACAAGATTTTGAATTAAAGGCTTCTTTTGCCCTGTTAATGGCTCCTTTTGATGTTTCTTCCAATCCAACTGGTTGGGGCGATACCCCACTATCTGTATTTATTCCTTTAACCAATACGCTTCCAATGGTATTGGTAATCACCTCTTCTACGGCTTTTATCTTTACTGGGTTTTCACTTCCAACGGTTACTACCTTTAGCTTGTGCCCTGCTGGACCTCCCCGTAGTAGTTTTGCCTTTTCTATGCAATCCTCATTATTGCATATAAAACTACCAAACATAAAATTTTTGGCGGGAGCTCCACATATTTCGCACTGTTTATTTTCGTATAATGTCATATTACTCCTCAATGCATTCATTATTTTTATTGGTAAATACCTCAATGCCATACCTAATTACAGATTTATCTTTTAAATAAGTTCTATAATTGGCAATTTTATATGGGGTATCCATTATTTTATTTGAATAATTAATATCTTCTGTCAGAGTATTTAAAAAACTTCTCAAATCTTTTGGGGCTTTTATCCCATATATATTTTTTGCACTGCTGGATATAACAACGGGAGTATCATATTTTTTTGCTAAAAATAGGTTTCTCCTAAATGACCATATAATTTTTGCCCTATCATAATGCTGTTTTTCCAATAGATTTTTGAAGTTTAATTCTATTGCCACCCTATGGGAGCTCCCCAATCTTGCAAGAATATGGTCTATGCCATTATCCATTCTATATCGTTCTGGTGAAGACAATATATCTACGGCATGAGTTTCAAGTGCCGTTCTATTGATTGTAATATCTCCACCACCTACAAGAATAACATCTACTTTATCCCTGTATTTTTTAACTAATTTTGTAATGTCCCGCGGAGATTTTGATTTTGATATTATTTTTAGTCCGGAATATACCTTAAAATCCTGTGTTTCTCCGTATTTTTTAATTTCTTCAAATTTTTCTTTGTTGTATTCATTATTTTGAACGGCTATTGAACCATTCCATCCAATTTCTTTTAATAAATCAATTCCATCATTATCAAAAATATAATTAATATCAAGGAGCTCCATAGTATTCAACCATTTTATTTATTAATAATGCATATTAAAAAAAGATATAATTTATAATATAATTCTATTATAATATAATTTTAAATTATCGATATAAAAATGTAAAAAGGAAATATTAATAAAATTTATAGTCAATCTTCGACCGTTTTCATATAAAATATGCCATATTAAAAAGCCAAACTATATTATTATATTAATAAAAACGGAGTAAATGTACCCAATAATTTCTCAAAACTCCGAAGGAGTTTTTACGACCTCAAAATTCCAGAGGAATTTTTACAATAGGACAAATAAAGGACAGTTATTGAAGATTAACTATAATTATCTATCTTGGGGCGTTATTACTTTTTCTATAATTGTTTTTCCAGCTGCAACTTCATCTATACTATGAATTACCCCGTTCATTGATTCAATTATTTCTTTTATGGGTTTATAGTCTATATCATTACCTTCAATTGTTATTTTAATATTTTCCGTCTGTTTATCTATTTCATATACGGAAATATTTACTCCCTCTACCTTATCCAATGCACATAACTTCATAGATATGTCTGTTATTTTAGGCTCATGCACCTTTAAAACATCTAATACGATTCTTCTTAATCCTGGCAATTTCCATTCCTCCATACAGATTGTTATGCATATATGTATTATCATTTATTATTTATATCATTTATTATTTATATTTTATAACTATGGGCATTTTCATCAAGTATCCCAATTTTGGCCAATAAAGCACTTAATTGTATTCTTTCATTTGCTCCTTCTACCATTCTAAAATCACATTCTCCAATATATTCTGCAAGAACTACCTTATTTTTTTCTTCAATATCTAAATTAGGGAGCTCCCTAAATATCTGCACAACAATATCTTCTCCACTCATTCCCCAATCTATCATTAAACTATATAGGAGCTCCCGGGCTTCCATAAATTTACCTTTTAAAGATAATTGAATCATTTTTCTAATTTCATCGGGTCTTGCTTTAAAGGATACTTTATAAACTATCTCTTCGTCTATTGTGGTTGAAACTGTTGATGCAGTTTGTAGAACATTTATGGCTTTTCTTAAATCTCCTTCTGATACATAAATTATGGCATCTATACCACTATCTTTTATAACAATATTTTCATTTTGGGCTATTTCAGTTAGTTTTTTTACGATATCTTCTCTTTTCAATGGTGAAAACCTGAATATGGCACATCTTGATTGAATTGGGGGGATTATTCGGCTCGGATAGTTGCAATTATGGGATACAAATCCATTGGCAATAAATGAATGGTCATTATGACAGGTAATATCATAAACATCCTTGTGTCCAATGTATTCTTTTTTTATTATTTTCTCCGATACATATTTATTATCTACTACTTTATCTATAAACTGTTCATAAGTCATATAGTCTCTTGGCAAACCTATTTTTTTGCCTTTCATCTGATTTAATACAAAATCAACCGATACCTCATATTTTTTTGCAGTTTTTCGAATGCTGTTTCCAGTTGTTTTTATCTCATTTATTGCATTATTTCCTATTTCTTTTAATATGTTATTTTTATAATAACTTTTTATTCTGAGATATTCTCCAACAATCCGTGCAAAATTGTCCTTTTCATAGGCATAGGATATTTTGGATAGGTATTTAATGTAATTTTCATCATTTGGTGCAACTATTAACTCAATTAAATATTTATTATCAATGGTTCTTTCATTTATTTTTGAATCAATATCAAATTCTTTCAACATGCATTTAATATCTTCAAAGAACATCTTTGTTTTATTCAGTGCTTCTTTTTCACATCTTAACGATAACTTTATACAGTTTGCGTTGTATTTTTTTATGTTGGGTTTGGTTCCATCGGCACCAAACAATCCCCTAATAAATTCCCTCTTTACAAATTTATTTCCTTCTTTTATCCATTCTGGGACTTTATATCCAATTTTTGTTTTATTGCCTATTTCAATACCCCAATACATTAACAATAAATAAAGTGTTCTGTTATCAATATATATTGAAGAGGTAATGCCTTGAACTGTTCTTTCACCTATTTTATTGGTTATTTCTTTTTCTATTATTCCTGAGCATTTGATATTGAGCTCTGTTAAATCGTTTATTATTTGTTTCAACTCATTATTAGTTGAGGTAATTACAATTCTTTTTTCCTCAGTTTTTGCTAAGTGCCCATCTCCAATTATAAAACCAACTAATCTTGCAAACATTCCTGCGTTCTTGCTATCATAGGTTATACTGTCCCAGTTTCTTTCTTTGATATTTTTTATATGGTTTTGTGCAAAGCCTTTAACTCCATGATTTAATAATTTTTTAAATGCAGTATAGCTTATTTTTATATTATGCTCTCTTTCAATTATTCGTTTAATATCCATTATATTTCTTAGGATTATTGGTGAGTTTTTAGAGGTATTTTTTATGAATTGAGTTTTTTTGGATTTATTTATGTTCCTGTTGATATACTTTTTATTTTCAATGTTCTGCAATATTTGATTTAACCTACCTCTTGAAAGACCAACTGTTTTTTGGAGCTCCTCCCTACTTATACCCTCCTCTGGAATTGAATTTAATATTTCACATTCTCTATCGGTTAGCCCTTCATGTAATTTTGCATAAAGTTCCAGAGCTCTATTTAATATTACTTCTTTATCCTTTGTGGTTAATTGGCTAAATTCATCCGCTTCTCCTAATCTCTTATAGTTGCCCTGCAATTCAATTTCTTCAAGGAAATTGTAGAAATCTTTAAGATTTATTATTTTTCTACTGTCCTCCTTATATTCAACCCCTTCAAGTGTAGGGTATATTAGAAGCTCATCTCCTTCATTTAATTGAGATATTTTCATCCATCTGTTATTTGTTAAAAATTTATGGTCTTCTGTTGCTTCGATGGTTCTACCACTTTCAAGAGTGATTTTATATACTGGATGTCCGACCATTTCTGAGTTGTATTTAACTCCTGCTAAAACCAAGTCTTCCCCATTTCTATTTAAAACAGTTTTAATTTTTCTTTCTTCGAATAGTTTTAAATAATCACTGATTTTTAGCTCTCTCTCGTCAGCAGTGTATATTTTAGCATTTTCAGTTAAACAACTCAATATAAACCTACATATATCCGAATATTTTTCCATAGTTCTTCTAAGGGCATTTTGGGCATCACTTGTTAGGGCATCACTTTCATCCAAAAATATTATTTTAAATGGTGCATCTCCAATAGGTTTTGTTCTTGCAAAGTTTTTTACTTTTGTTCTCACCACATCAATACCTCTTTCGTCGGAACTGTTGAGTTCCAAAAAATTATCTTTCCAAGTATCGCCGTATAAATCCTTTGCAAGGCACAATGCAGATGTCGTTTTGCCTAAACCCGGCGGACCACTGAATAGCATATGTGGGAGGGATTCTTTTTCTACATAATTTTTAAGGCGGGTTATAATGGCATCATGTCCTGTAATCTCATTCAATGTTTTTGGACGGTATTTTTCAACCCATGGTTTTTCCATATTTTCACCGAATAACAGATATATTATATTTATTATCCTCTGTTTTTGCTGTGTATATTATTTATTAACATAATTTAAAATTTCTCCCATTCTTGATTTTACAATATTTCTTTTTCCCAACACTTTGGCATGGGCGTCAAGCTCAATAATTCCATAATCATAAACTTCTTTTATGGGAATATATAGTCTTGGACCATCACTTATACCTATTGTAATTATATCTTTATTTATATTTTTCAATTCTTCAATAAATAGGGCATGCGGAGCTCCTGAAACAACTACAATATCGGGCTTAATTTTTTTTAATATTTCCATGGCTTTATGTCCTGTTATAGGGTATTCATCTAAACCGCCAGTGATATAATCAATGGTTATGTTATTATTTGAATATTCTTTTAACAGGTTTTTTGCATCATTTTTAATTTTACTAAGTCCTATATTTTGGTCTAAATTTGCTATATTTATTATTTTGTTATTACTTTTATTTTTTTCATTAAATTTATTGATTTCAATCAATGGGTGAGCAAATAAATAACTAGTTTCTTTTTTTGCATTTAAAACACAGGCAATTTTTAAATTTTTAGCATTTTTTAATATTTCCATAACTTTATCTAAATCATCATCATAAACAGGTTTTATATATTTACTTTTTGCCATTCCCCTCGTTTTTTCAATTTCTGTTGCCTTTTCAAGCATCTCTTTTTGCCTGTTAAATTCTTGCTCATCAATTATTAATAAATCTAAGCAAGTTTCCATTGTTCTAATTGCCCCGATGGTGTTGTCATTTAGTCCGCTGTGAATATCCACTGGGATTATTACAACTTCTTTTCCATTTTTCTCTTTAAAGTCATCAATAGGGCTAAATATGTCCTCCCCTATTATCATACTTGCACAGGTTCCCACAATTCCGATAATATATTTATCTTTGTTGGGGTCATTATTTTCTAAATAATTTATTACTTCATCTATTGTATTATTTAGTTTTTCCAGAGCTCCAAATATGAAATCGTTTTCATCCATTGCAGTGGTAAAAACTCTAACTCCGTCCATTTCTAATAATCTGGCAGTTCTGAAACAGCAACCGCTTGGTCCATGCAATATTATGGCATCTATTCCAATATCTCTCAATTGATACATTGACGCAGCTATTGGAGATGGTCTTGGGTGTAATATCATTTTATCTCCTTTCCTATCGGTATATATGTTATATGTGTTTGTGTGTGTTATAAAGTCGTAATATGTTTATTATGGTTTTAAACCGCCATACAATAGGCTTTCTGTTTCATTAAATCCGGCCATTAAATTTAAATTATGAATTGCCTGCCCACTTGCTCCTTTTACCAAATTGTCTATGGCAGAAACCACCACAATTCTACCATGTCTATCTATTTCAAAACCACCAATATCGCAGAAATTAGAACCTCTTACACCTGTTAGCGTGGGAGCTCCTTCTTCGAATATTCTTACAAATGGTTCGTTTTTGTAGAATTCATTATAAATATCAATAATGATATCCCTATCAATATCTGTATTTTTTAAATATGAATGGGTTGTTGATAATATTCCTCTTGTAAGTGGTGCTAAATGTGGGGTAAATGATAATTTAATATTATTTGATATATTTAATTTTTCCAACTCTTTTTCAATTTCTGGGCTATGTCTGTGGGTTGTCATTTTGTAGGGTAATATATTTTCATTTACGCTTGGATAGTGGGTTGTTTCCGATGGATTTACGCCTGCTCCACTAACTCCTGTTTTTGAATCCACAATTATCCTATTTTCAATTATTCCCTCTTTTACAAGTGGGGCTAATGCCAATATTGAACCAGTAGGAAAACAGCCCGGATTTGCTACTAACTGGGCTTTTTTAATTTCATTTCTATGTAATTCTGGTAATCCATATACAGCAGGGAGCTCCCCTGTATGAGTTAAATTATACCATTTTTCATATAATGATAAATCTTCAAATCTATAATCTCCACTTAAATCAATTATTTTTGACCCTGTTTCATATAATTCTGGCACAATTTTCATCGATGCACCATGAGGGGTGGCACAAAATACAAAATCAGAATCCAAATTACTTGGGGATATATTTTCAAAAACTAAATTATCAATATTTTTAATATTTTTTAAATTTGGATGGACTTTTGTAATATTTACTCCATCCATTTTTCTAGAAGTAATATGCTTTATTTCAACTTGGGGGTGGTTTAAAAGTATTCTTAATAATTCACTTCCCGTATATCCTGTTCCGCCTATTATGGATATTGTAACCATAAAATAATCACCATTTTTTAAAATAAATATATAAATTATATTATATATTTATTTTTATTTTTTTATCTTATTTTTTTATCTATGATTTACAATATGTTTGAAAATAAGTTTTATAGTTGGCCTAGGAACTTTTTATATTTAAGAAAGGCAAAGCCTTTTTTACGGTCAAAAGCAGAGCTTTTTTATGATTTAATATTATAGTAATACTACCAATATCGGGCATGTTTGTGTCGTATACTAAGTAATATAGAACATTAAAGGAACAATCGTTCTGGACAGACTATCTATGTTAAAATATCTAGTTTATTTCATTGGACAAATATATTCACACTCTTTGCAGAATATGCAGGAATCAACATCTACTTTAATTATGCAATTTTTAATATAATCATTTGGAGAAATAATTTCATTCAATGGACAGAATTCTATGCACGATAAACAATTTTTGCATTTATTTGCATTTATTTTTATCTTATTATTTTTAACATATATGGCTTTATTGGGGCATTTTGATATACATAAACCACATTTATTGCACCCTTTTTTAATTACTGGCGTTTCAGGAATGGGAATTTCTTGCTGTATAATTGGTATGGTACATACTAAATTACAATATCCGCATTGTGTACATTTTTTAGCATCTATGGTATGTCTGTTTAAATATATTGCATTATTTGGGCATACCTCGATACATGCACTACAATATGTGCAAATCGTATTCCTTTGCTTAAAAATTTGTATGGCATTTGTGGGGCAAGATTTTACACACATCCCACAACCAATACAATTTAACAAAACAGGATTTTCTGTTTTTCCGTTTGTTATGGTGTGTTTTTTACTAAATATGTTTTTAAAAATATTTTTTAGCATGATGTCACGGGGTTATATCTTAATAATTTATAATATTTAAATATATGAATACTATTTCCTATAAAAAAAAGGGTGACAGCGTCTCCCTGTTTCCACCGAATGGCAGTACTTAGGGAATCGCTGGAGGGCTTGATTTCCGAGATCGGAATGGGATCGGATATAACACCTCCGCTATGACCGTCAAACCAAAATTGGCCGATAACCAATGAATGAATTATTTACGCTCTGGCCGGGATTTGAACCCGAGTCACAGGAGTGACAGTCCTGTATGATAGGCCGAGCTACACCACCAGAGCAACATATTAAAAATGGGTGACAGCGTCTCCCTGTTTCCACCGAATGGCAGTACTTAGGGAATCGCTGGAGGGCTTGATTTCCGAGATCGGAATGGGATCGGATATAACACCTCCGCTATGACCGTCAAACCAAAATAACACAAGTGTATTATTAAAGTATTGTAACGGGCCCGAAGGGATTCGAACCCTCGACCGCCTGATTAAAAGTCAGGCGCTCTACCAGACTAAGCTACGGGCCCAATGTTTGCATATGTGTAATTTATTTGAGTAAATTAATAATGTCGTAAAATGTAAAATATTTACGCTCTGGCCGGGATTTGAACCCGAGTCACAGGAGTGACAGTCCTGTATGATAGGCCGAGCTACACCACCAGAGCAACATATTAAAAATGGGTGACAGCGTCTCCCTGTTTCCACCGAATGGCAGTACTTAGGGAATCGCTGGAGGGCTTGATTTCCGAGATCGGAATGGGATCGGATATAACACCTCCGCTATGACCGTCAAACCAAAATAACACAAGTGTATTATTAAAGTATTGTAACGGGCCCGAAGGGATTCGAACCCTCGACCGCCTGATTAAAAGTCAGGCGCTCTACCAGACTAAGCTACGGGCCCAATGGTCCGGTGGGCCGGATTTGAACCAGCGACATGCGGATCTACAGTCCGCCGCTCTACCAACTGAACTACCACCGGATAATGGTATGTATTAATAATAAATGGTGGGCTTGCCCAGATTCGAACTGGGGTCTCAGGATCCCAAATCCCAAAGGATGGACCAGGCTACCCTACAAGCCCATTGCTTTTATTTGTTGCGTTTAGATGTCCCAAGCCCCGGGGGGGATTCGAACCCCCGACCACCTGATTACAAGTCAGGCGCTCTACCAGGCTGAGCCACCGAGGCATTTTGTTCGCAAACTGAATAATGATATACTACTATATAAACTTTTTGGTTTCATATATTTTAATATTTGATTATAAAAATTAAAAATAATATATGATATATTTAGTGAATTACTCCCCCCTTACGGAAGGGGCTTCCTGACTCATAGGGGATTCTAACATCCCCTCCGCAGGCACAACGGACTCTCCCAGCCCTGACTTAATATAGTTTTAGAAGACTTAAACAAAGATGGTTATAAAATAATTTATCATCTGAGCAGCACTCTCAGCCTTCTCAGACGATAATGGAGTAGGTATCTCTATAATTACATGGTCATATATAGTAATACCACCATATAAATGTTTTGCCCGCATTTCCGAGCGAAGCGAAGGAAATATATGAAAACCAAAAGTTTTTATCATAATTCATCCCCTCTCTTACGGAAGGGGACTTCTTATGAAATAAATTAAAATTAAATTCCTCTCTTTGCAAGGAGCTCCTTTTCAGGAATTGCATCAACATTAATTCCAACCATGGCTTCTCCAAGATTTTTACTTACTTCTGCTATTACATCTGGCTTATCATAGTTGTATGTAGCTTCAACAATTGCCCTAGCTCTTTCCTCTGGGTTTCCTGATTTAAATATTCCAGAACCTACAAATACACCATCACAGCCCAACTGCATCATTAAAGCCGCATCTGCTGGTGTTGCAATACCTCCTGCTGCAAAATTAACTACTGGAAGTCTTTTTAATTCTGCTACTTCATACACTAAATCCATAGGCACTTTTAATTCATTTCTTGCCATTTGAACAAGCTCTCTATCGCATCCCATTTCATAGTATCCAACTACTTTTGCAATACCTTCATTTACGGCCCTCATATGTTTTACAGCTTCAATTACATCTCCTGTTCCAGCTTCTCCTTTTGTTCTTATCATTGCAGCTCCTTCGTCGATTCTTCTTAAAGCTTCTCCGAGATTTCTTGCACCGCATACAAATGGAATATCAAAAGCATTTTTGTCTATATGGTGAATTTCGTCAGCTGGTGTTAATACCTCACTTTCATCAACCATATCTATACCAAGGGATTCTAATGCCTGAGCTTCAACAAAATGACCAATTCTAGCCTTTGCCATAACTGGAATTGAAACTTCGTCTTTTATTTCTAAAATCATTTCAGGGTCGGACATTCTTGAAACTCCGCCTTCTGCTCTAATATCGGCTGGAACTCTTTCCAAAGCCATTACAGCTGCTGCCCCTGCATCTTCTGCTATTCTTGCTTGTTCTGGATTTGTAACATCCATTACAACACCATGTTTTACCATTTTTGCAAATCCTCTTTTTAATAATTCTGTTCCAATTTTTTTCATAATTATGCCTCTTTATTATTTTTTTAAATTTTATAGTATTTTATGGCGGTGTGTTAGAAAAGTCTGCTAGAAAAGTCAAATATAGGATAAATGTAAAATATTTGTTAAATATATTTTATGAATTATAAAACTTTATTCTATAAATAGCCCCTAACACACAGCATATAAACACACCTTATTAATTATGACTTTTAATATGTTTTTAATATATTTTTTATATATTTAATATTATCGAAAATTAATATTCATTATGCCATCCATTTTTACCTATGAGTGGAACAAATGCAACAGCACCCAAATTTTTTTTAATTATATTTCCATTCTTTTTTTCCAATAATATTAAATCTTGAATATATAGACCAACAGGTGCCACCAATTTTCCCCCTTTTTTCAACTGTTCAATTAATGAGTTAGGTATGTCGGGTCCCGATGCAGTCAGATATATTTTATCATATGGTGCAAACTCGGAGCTCCCCAAAGTTCCATTACCACAAATTACCTTAACATTTGTATATCCCAGTTTTTTTAATGTACTTTCAGCTTTTTCGGCAAGTTCTGGAATTCTTTCTATTGTAATTACCTGCCCATTTTTTCCGACAATTTCAGCAACGACTGCGGCATGATAGCCAGAGCCCGTTCCAATTTCAAGAACTTTATCGCCTTCTTTTAAATCAAGGGCATCACATATTATGGCAACCATATGAATTGCTGAAATTGTTTGACCATGCCCGATATTTAATGGTGTGTCAACATATGCATAATCATGGAGCTCCGCAGGAATAAATTCATGCCTTGGAACTGTTAAAAGTGCTTTTGAAACCATTTTATTTTTTAAATATCCTGCGTTTATTAATCCTTTAACAATTGCTTCCATTTTTTTTATTGTCATAATATATACTCTCTTTTAGATTATAGATATTATATATATTAATATTATTTTCTATCTCTTCTTTCTATTTTCTTTTTATCTTCTTTTACTATTGCAAGATATGCCATGGAACATATTATAAATGAAGATATCACGGCAAATTTATACATATTAGATAAACCAACATAATCAGCCACAAAACCAAGAACTACGGCACCAATAAACATACCAATGTTTAAACTGGTGGTAAAAAATCCCATGGCACTACCTTTTTTATGTGACAATATTTCTTTCATAGATAGTGCATTAATGGCAGGAGTATATATTGCATTACCAACAGCCATTATCATAAGAGCTCCAAGCATGGTTAAAAAGGAATAGCTTTCAGATAATGACCAAACCCCAACTGATGCAATTATTAGCCCAATAATTATTAATATATTGCCTTTTTTATCATATATCTTCCCAAAAGCTCTCTGTAATATCCCCATAACTAAATTTGTAGAGGCTATTAAAAATCCAACTTCTCCCAATCCAATATTGAAGCCATGGGCATATATTGCCAAATAACCCACAACTCCTGCTGTGGTTGCCATATATGTTGTATTCATAATATAAGAGGCTAAAAAATATTTATTTTTCAAAAATTCAAATGATATTAATTTTTGTTTGTAGTTTTGTAAATTGTCCCGTTTATAAAATAATAATTTATCAGTATATTGAAAATCGCCATTTTCATTTACCATTATATTTTTTAATTTAAAATAACTAACAATAAAGGCAAAAAAGGTAATTGCTCCACAAAAATAAAATGGTGTAGTCAATCCATACCACTCTGCGAGAAATCCTCCAATTAATGGACCTGTGGCAAATCCAAGAGCTATTGCACTACTGAATAATCCCATATATTCTCCAAGTTTTTCCCTTGGAGCTATTGACGCAACATAGGCTCCGGCAACAGGAGTAATAAATGAGGAGAATACACCATTTAATACTCTAACAAATATTAATCCAATAACAGAAGCTACAAAGGCGTAGGATAGCGTAAAAATCCCGCAGAAAAATGTTCCGATTAATATGAATATCTTTTTTCCATATTTGTCCGATAAACTCCCAACAGGCATTTGAGCTATGGTTCTTGCTATTGCAAAAGAGCCAAAAATAAGTCCTATGTCTAAGTTTGACGCCCCTAAGCTTTTAGCATAAATAGACATAAGTGGAGCTATTAACCCAATTCCTAACATTGTTATAAATGTTGTAATCCATAATATTATTACCGTTTCCATTGGATTTGTGTTTTTATTCATTATATTTCCATTTTTGTTTTTGTTTGGTATGTTATATGGCATGTTTATGGTTATATATATTAATTTTCATATCTTTTATATCTATTTTCAATTTATTTCTTAATCCATTTATCCAATGTTGTTTTTGGTTTATTGGACGAAAACTTTTGGTCATTGTCGCTTTCCGCTTTGCTTCCATACCACTTAATTTTTGGTTTTAGAATACTTATTTTTCCATATTCTCCCCCTCCACCAGGATAAATATATATTTTATTTTTTCTAAACAAATAAATGATTTTTCCAACTTTTTCATTTATTTTTTTTAAATCCTCTATATTTATATTTATGAGCACGGTAATTTCATTACCATATGCTTCAATATATTGTTGCCATATTGAATCCACAGCTTTTGTGCCTATGTTTTTATTAATTGAAAGGGAGATTATTTGAGATAGGGGAATTATTTTATGATAGGGGGGCCTATCTGGTAAATTATTATTATTATTATTATTATTATTTTGGAGCTCCCTACTTCTATCCAATACTCCCTTTTTAATTCTCCCGCCACATTCGGCACATTTGTAGTTTAACTGTTTGGCATCATTTATGTTGTATCTCAAATAGCACCGAGAACAGGCAGTTAAATAATATTTTCCAAGAGCAGGGTCAAGACCATAATTTGCAATGATTTTATTTTTATTATCTTTATTGTTTGCATCATTGTAATTTTTGTTTTTTAATACCTGTTTTATCTCTTCAAAATTATGTTCAAAATTCCCAAGATTATTTATTTCAATTCTATTAAATTCTCGCCCCAATCTATGCGGATAAAATGAATGGGCATCAGAATTACTTAAAAATGGAATGTCCTTTAATTCTTCAATTGAGTTTGCCATCTCTGTATCTGCTGAAAGTCCCAATTCAAGAAAATCCGGCTTTTCATAATAGCAATCATATATTGAATTAAATGATTTATAAATACTTGTGTAGGGAGTAAAAGCATGAGCTGGACCTATTAGTCCTTCAATTTCTTTAATAATTTTAAAAAGTTCTTTTCCATTTAATACCACTTTGGGTCGCCCCTCACCATCTATATTTTTTGAATATGTTTTTAGGAGCTCCCTTAATTCTTCAACTTTTGAAATATTTGGAATAAAAATTAAATGGTGAATTCTATTTTCGTCCTCGATTTCCGTGGTAAGTAGTAAATTATTACTATTGTTGTGATGTTTGATTTCTTTTAAATATATGGGGTGAAGACAATCCCCAGTTCCAATAATTTCGAGCCCTTTCTTTTTTCCATATTTTATTATATTTTCAATATTCATAAATTTTGAAGTCCCCTTAGAATATCGTGAGTGAATATGTAAATCGGCATTTACTATCAAATTATCACCAAAAAAAGCACAAAAATAAATAAATTTTTAAAAAAAATAAATAAATATTTTAAATTCACAGGATTTAAAATTATATATTGGTCTTTATTCTTCATCTTCAAGACTTTTTAAAAATGAGGCTATTTTTTTAACCACTATTTTGGCATCTTCCTCATTTGTGGGATACACTACATTAATTATTGGAACGCCTTTTCTCCTTATGGTATATTTTGAAAGCTCATTAGTTCTTGCACAACCAACACATCCAAATCCAATGGGGGCTTCTTCCATAATAATTGCAGCTTCTGCTTCTTCAATCAATGGGCCAATCATGGACATTCTGCCCCTTACTCCTGATGGAACTTCAATTGCAGCATAATGCAATCCTTTTTTGGGGTCTTCATCTGTCATATTTAATGGTGGACTATCTATTTCAGCACTTCTTACTTTGTCACCAATTGAATTATTTATCATTAATGGCTTATGTCCAAATCTTTCCACAAGGTCTCCAAGAATTAAGCTATTTGGGGGGTAAATAAATACTTTTTTCATAATATTACCTATTATTTATTATTTACATTGATAATTCAATTATATTTTTAATTAATTATTTTATATACTATACTATATATTGTAATTTTATTATATTATTATTCCTTAAAAGTCTTTTTTAAAGGCTCAATCGTTCCAAAATGGAATTTATTATTTTATTAATTTCATTATATATTAATTCTCTATTCACGACACTATCGGCGATATAATTATTTAAATTTTTATTAATATGTATATGCTTCATCTGGTAGGTATTTTGCTAATTCTGGTCGTTTTGATATTGCCAATATTTCTTCAAACATTCCGCCAGTAATATCTACAATCCCCACAGCCCCTAATACTTCTTCTCCATCTTTTATTGGAACTACAATAACTGGAAGTCCTTTGTATGGTCCAACAATGGCACTGACTTTTAATGTTTGACCTGTTTCAATTGCCATTTTTAAAACATGCCCCTCATAATTATCATCTACGACTTTGTCTTTTTCAATCCTTACTCCTGCATTTTCTTTTGACCGCATTGCCACCGGAACCTTGTTAGTTAATATATGTATTGCATAAGCAATAGGTAATATGTCCTTAGAATCTCCCTTTTTCAGTGCTTCTTTTAGCATTATTACATCACCCGTAATCATGGAATTGTCTATTGTAATAATATATGAAGAACATATTATTTAAAATTAGTAGATGGTTAATCTTCGGTCTTTTTCACTAAACCGTCTCAAAATCGCAAAGCGATTTTTACGATCGTATAAATTTTTCAGAGGAAAATTTAGAGATGCTATGATTAAAGCTAAAATCTACGATATTACTAAAAACGAAAAAATATTAATAACTATTGGACAAACAAAGGACAGTTATTGAAGATTAACTATATATGCAAAAATGAGAATACGATTAAAAAATAATGAAAATTATAATATACTATAAAATATAATATACTATAAAAAATATTATAAAACAATGAATATTAATTAAATAGAATTATACTACAAGTACAAATTAATGGTGATGTTATGAAAATTTTACTTATTGGCGGTGGAGCTCGGGAGCATGCTATTGCTCAGGCATTAAAAAGAAATCCTTCAACAGAATTATATACTCTTATGAAAAATAAAAATCCAGGGATATTTGCTATTTCTGAAAAAGTATCATTTAACAGTGAAACCGATTTAGATGCAATAAAATCATTTGCGGAAGAAATAAAACCAGAATTAGTAGTTATAGGTCCGGAAGCTCCCCTTGGAGTTGGGGCTTCGGATATGTTATGGGACATGGGAGCTCCCACAGTAGGTCCAAAAAAATTACCTGCTCAAATTGAGACAAGCAAAGAATTTATGAGAAATTTATTTAAAAAATACAACATAAAAGGCTCATTAAAATATGGTGCATTTAATCAATATGATGGAGTAGAAGACTTTATAGACTCAATGACAGAATTAAATATGGCCGTAGTAGTTAAACCTGCGGGATTAACTGGTGGAAAAGGTGTAAAGGTAGTAGGGGAGCAATTAAAAGACAACGAAGAAGCAAAAGAATATGCAAAAGAGATATTCGAAAAAAGTATAGGGGGCGGACAATTAATAATTGAGGAAAAGCTTGTAGGTGTGGAATTTACACTTCATGGGTTTGTAGATGGAAACAATATTGTATTTATGCCACCAGTTCAAGACCATCCTCATGCATATGAAGATGACGAAGGACCTATAACAGGAGGTATGGGTTCATATTCTTGCCCAGACCATAATTTGCCATTTTTAACAGATAATGACTTAAATAATGCAAAGGAAATAATGAAAAATACCGTAGAGGCAATTAAAAAAGAAGTTGGAGAATATAAAGGATTTTTATATGGTCAATTTATGCTAACTGTTGATGGGCCTAAAATAATAGAATATAATGCGAGGTTCGGAGACCCTGAGGCAATGAATTTACTACCCATATTAAAAACCGACTTTGTAGAAGTATGTTTGGCCATAGCAAATGGTGAATTAGATAAAATAAATATTGAATTTGACAATAAAGCCACAGTTTGTAAATATCTTGTTCCAGACGGATATCCACTTAATCCAGTAAAAGACAAAGAAATATTTGTTGAAGAAGATAAAATTGCCGAAACTGGTGCAATATTAAATTATGCTTCAATAAATGAAAAAGATGGTAAATTATATATTACTGGTTCAAGAAGTGCCTCTGTTGTGGGGGTTGCCCCTACAATTGAAGAAGCTGAAAAAATTGCAGAAAATGCTGTTCAATATATAAAAGGAGCCGTATTTTATAGGAAAGATATTGGAACAGAAAAATTAATTAATAAAAGAATAGTAAGAATGAAGGAGCTCCGGGGCAATAATTAATTAATAATATTATGGTATTTATGCCAATAAAATAATTATATAGTCAATCTTCGGACTATTTCACTAAATCATTTTTTATAGTTAAACTAAATTTCTTTAATAAATTACCAAAACCAAAGAAATCTGGCTTATATATGGGATGGATAAAAGACAATTATTGAAGATTAACTATAAATATCCATAATTAACAATAAAAAAACTTATATAATAAAAATCATAAAACATCATAAAATAAAGGAATAATAATTAATAAATAATTAATAAATAATTAATAATACAATAATATATGGCGATATTATGAGAAAAATGGACTATACTAAATTATTGATGATTCCGGGGCCTACAATGGTTCCAAACACAGTTTTAACATCAATGGCCAACCCAATAATCGGACATAGGACTGCGGATTACGGGGAGCTCCTTGAAGATACAACCGAAAAAATGAAAAAAGTATTCATGACAAAAAATGACACCTATTTAATTACAGGTTCGGGAACATCAGTTATGGATATGGCTATTTCAAACACAGTAGATAAAGGAGATAAGGTATTAACCATAGTAAATGGAAACTTTGGAGATAGATTTTATAAAATTGCCAAAATTTATGCCGGAGATGGGGACAACCTTATTAAATTAGAAAATGAATGGGGGGACAGTGCAGAACCTGAAAAAGTAAAAGAGATTTTAGAAGCCCACCCAGACATTAAAGTAGTTACAGTAGTTCATAACGAAACATCAACAGGAGTTAAAAACCCAATCGAAGAAATAGGAAATGTAGTAAAGGATTATGATGCCCTATATATTGTAGATACAGTTTCATCATTAGGGGGCGACTATGTAGCCGTTGATAAATTTAACATTGATATTTGTGTGACAGGTTCCCAAAAATGTATTGCAGCTCCACCGGGAATGGCAGCACTATGTGTTAGCGAGAAGGCGTGGAAAGTAATAAATGAAACAGAAACAAAATCCTTTTATTTAGATGTAAAAACCTATAAAAAGAAATATGATGATAAAAAGGAAACTCCATTCACCCCATCAGTAACATTAACTTATGCTATGAATGAAGCTTTGGATATTGTGCTAAATGAAGGACTTGAAAACAGATACAAAAGGCATGAAAAATTAGCAAAAGCTACAATAGCAGGATTTGAAGCTATGGGATTAGAATTATTCGCAAAAGAACGAGCAAGGTCAGTAACTGTAACCTCTGTAAAATATCCAGAGGGAATAGTTGATAAAGAATTTAGGGGAATTATGACCAATAAATACGGTATAAGTTTGGCAGGAGGACAGGCACATCTTGGCGGAAAAATATTTAGAATGGGACATATGGGGGAGGCAAAAGAATACCATATATTGGGAACTTTGGCAGCTATTGAAATGGCATTTAACGAATTGGGCATAGACGCAACAGGCGGAGTAGATGCCGCAAAAAAAGTATTAAATAGCGAAATATAAATAATATTAAGTATTTAATATGTATATATTTAATATATCCATATTCATTTTTTATTTTAATTTTTTATTTTTTTCACGCGGTAGAAAAATCTACAATATCTTTTGGATATTGAACAAAAGCAAAGCTTTTTTATAATAATATCGATTTGTATAATTGCAATATTTAAAATGTATTATTTTTAAATACTAATTTATGGAGACATTAAAAGAACAAACTTTACAGATGGACTATAATGCAAAGTGTTCGTCGATTTACTATATATACTATATAATTATTCAAAATGGTTTAATATTTAATGGTTTCAATGGTGGAATTTTGAAAATAATAATAGGAACAAGAGGAAGTAAATTAGCACTTACTCAAACAAACTATATTAAAGCTCTTTTAGAAAATTTAAATGAAAATATTGATATTGAAGTAAAAATAGTTAAAACCACAGGGGATAAAGACCAATCTTCAAAATTATCAGAATTGGGGTTGGGAGTATTTACAAAAGAATTGGATTTAAAAATGCTAAATAATGAAATAGATATTGCAGTGCATAGCTTAAAAGATGTCCCTACGGTTTGGAACGAAAATTTAACAATAGCTTCAACTCCAAAAAGAGAAAGTTATGCCGATTTAATATTGTGGAATAAGGAAGATAATGATATAAATATTGAAAAATGCAATGAAAAAGATAATATAATTGTTGGAACATCCAGTATACGAAGACAGGAGTTTTTAAAAATAAAATACCCAAATTTAAAAACCAAGTTATTACGGGGGAATGTAGATACTAGATTAAATAAATTAAGAAATAAAGAGTATGACGCCATAATATTGGCAGAAGCAGGTTTAAATAGATTAAAAATGGATTTATCTGATTTTAACTACGAAAGATTAAATATACTTCCTGCTCCTGCTCAGGGGGTAGTAGGGGTAGCATCACGAACCGACAATAAAGAAGTAATATCCATATTACAAAAAATAAACCATAAAAAGACATTTTTAGAGGCACTAGCTGAACGATATGCACTAAGAGAATATGGTGGTGGATGTCAGGCACCTTTCGGAGCTCTCTCAAAATATGATGAAGAAAATAAAATATTAAATTTAAAATGTTCCGTAGTAATTGGCAACACAATAAAATCAAAAGAAGAGAATATTAATTGTGATATAATGGATATTGAAGGGGCTAAAAATTTAGGCATTAAAATTGGAAAATATATAAAACAATAAACAATATAAAGTATTATAATAAAAACAGTAGATTATAATATACTATATAATATATATCTTGCTGCTGTATGTGGTTTATCTTCGGTCGTTTTCATATATAGTATGCGATAATTAAAACGCCAAAATATTATTATATTACTAAAAACGAAGTAAATATGCGCGTAATTTAGGACATATAAAAGACATTTAATTGAACTTACTATAAATGATACATATAAAATGAGTGATATCTATGGATGGCATAATATACATAGGAAATAAGGGCGTAATGAATTATGTTCTTGCAGTTATTACACAAATTAACAATGAAGATATCGATACTAACGAAATAAGGCTTAAAGCAAGGGGTAGGGCAATAAGTAAGGCGGTAGATGTGGAGGAGATGTTAAAAAATAAATTCATGCCAGAATTAAAACTTAAAGAAGTCATATTTGGAACCGAGGAAGTTGAAAATAATGAAGGTAGAAAGGTAAATGTATCTACTATAGAAATAGTATTGTCAAAGTAATAACTAACCAAATATTATATATATTATTATATGTAATACATTAATAATACTTTTTTAAAATAGATAATACTAAGGTGAGGATATGGAGCTCCAAGACAAAAAAATAAAAAAATTACTTCATACGCTGGCACACACAGTAGAACATTTTGAGGATTTAATAAAATCAATAGAAGATTGTGGGCTGAATTCAGGGGAATACACTAAATTAAAAGAAAAATTAAAACAAGAAAACGAAAAATTAAAAGAAAAATTGAAATAATTATATTTATTTTTTTTATTTAATATAATATTTTATCCATCATATCTAATTCCAATGCTAATTTTATCTCTTTTGCTATTCTTTGTCCCATGCTCAATGGCTCACCAGAGTATAGGCATGAATAGGCACTTCCATTCATAAAGGAGTTTGTTCCTCCATCTATTCTTGCACTCATTTCAAATACAACCAATTCAAGGCTATCATTACATAATGATTGAAGACAGAATGGTCCTATCATTCCCGGTGCAACCATTTCCTCTGCCTTTGCTACTAATTTATCTCCCATATCAAATACTTGTGGGAGAAGACTTTCCCTTATTACAACTGGGAAGTTTCCACTTATTACATATGATGGATTAATATCTAATTCCATCTGGTCTTTTGCAGGAACTCTAACTATTCCATCAATATTACTTTCATATCTGCTGTCTATGCCCATTAATTCAACCTGGTTTTTTAATGGCGAGTAGAAGTAATGAATACAATAATTTGTTCCAACAACATATTCTTCAATGTGGGCATTACCCACATCCTCATCTGTTAAAATTCCTCTTTCTTTAAATATTTCAACTTTTTTCCAAAATTCTTCTGTGGTGGAACATGGGAAATATCCTCTACCTCCCCGAGCCCCAGGGAATTTTACCATAACTGGGCAGTTTATTTCATCTGGGCTATTGAGTTTTTTAGGTATTCTTAACCCGCTTTCTTTTAATAGTTTTCCTTCTAAATCTCTTTCAGCTTCCCATCTTAATATCTGTCTGTTTCCAAACATTGGCACTTTAAAGTTGTTTTCTAAATTATCTAATCCACAATATGCTATAAATGAACCATGAGGAATAATAATTGCATTCATTTCTATTAATTGCTTCTGTATTTCTTCATTTGATATGTCTGAAAAATTATCTACATAAATATATTTGTCTGCAACTCCAAATCTTTTGTATGGTGTAGCCCTATCTTTTGTTGTAATCACTGCTGTTGAAAATCCTTCTAATTTTGCTCCCTTTAATATATGGAGTGATGTATGACTACCAACAGTAACAATTGTTATTTCTTCCTTGTTGTATCCTTCATATATGCTCAATATTTCCTCTTTTGAAATCATTTATTTCACCTTTTTACGATTTAAATTAACATTGTTATATTATGTCATGAGCCTATATATTATTTATTACAAGAACCGAATAGTAAAGAATATATATTATTATAAAATTTAAAAAGCTACTTTAAAAAAGAAAAAATATTTAAAAAAATAGAAATTTATTATATTATTCCCCTATTTCGATTATTTTTGGGGTATTGTGATATTTATCAATTTAATATCGAATACCAATGTTTTTCCTGCCATTGGGTGATTAAAATCTAATAATACAGTAGTTTCATTTACTTCCGCTATTTTAACGGGAGCTCCCCTAATATATAATCTCATTCCTTTTTTTGGAGTAATATTTGTATTGTTAAATATTTCTATTGGATATGGCACGATATAAGATTTATTTATTTCTCCGTATGCTTCATTAGGGGGCAATATTATAGTTTTTTCTTCTCCTTCTGACATATTTAATACGGCATTTTCAAATCCTTTAATCATTTGCCCCTTTCCTATTGTGAATTCTATTGGTTTGTAGTTTCTCTGTGGATTGTATATATTTGCCTCTTTTGCAACCTGTTCAATTGATGTATCAAATATTGTTCCATTTTCGAACTTTCCAATATAATCCACAGATACAATTGTTCCATTTCCATAAGGAAATTCACAAATCTTTGATTGGGGTGGATTTTCAATGGGAGCTCCTTTATTTGTATTATCCACACAACCCGAAAATCCCAACAATAAAATAATGGATATTAATCCGAATACAGTTAAATTTTTCATAAAATATCACACATTAAAATAAAAAAATACAATATGACAATAAAATAATTAATAAAATAAAAAAATAAAAATAATTATAAAATTAATTAATGACAGTCGCAACCGCAACCATCGCCTTCGCACTCGCAATCTTCTTCGTCATCGCATCCTTCCATTGCATCCAATACTTTAATTGTGAATACCAATGTTTTTCCTGCCAATTGGTGGTTGAAATCCAACATAACATTTTCATCATCAATTTCTGTTATTGTAGCAGGCGCTCCTCCTGCAAGTATTACCATACCAACTTCTGGCTCAAAATCTGCACCTTCAAATGCATCTTTTGGAACTTTTTGAATTAATTGTTCATCTCTTTCTCCGTATGCTTCATTAGCAGGTATTGTAACTGTTTTTTCTTCTCCTACTTCCATTCCAAGAACTGCATCTTCAAATCCTTTTATGAGCTGTCCTTTGCCAAGTTTGAACTCCAATGGTTCGTATGGTCTTTCAGGAGTATATAATCCTGCTTCTTTTGCAACACTTTCAATTGATGTATCAAAAATTTCTCCATTTTCTAATTTACCAGTGTAATCTACTTTAACTTTATATCCTTTTTCTACCAAAAAAATCACATCTTTTTTTTATTTTTTGTATATCTATTTATGTATTATTATATATTATTATACAATTATCTTATAATTATTATACAATTTTTATATATAATACCTCTATTATTTTATTATTTTTAATAATATTATATATATCTTTGCATCTATTATTTTATTATCTCTCGTATAATTATAAATTGGTGTTTAAATGTTAAAAAAGGCAACAGTGGTTGTAGGCGGAACATTCGATATATTGCATAAAGGACATAAAAAATTATTAAAATATGCCTCCAATTTTGGAAAATTATATATTGGTATTACCTCCGATAAATTTGCAGGAGCCTATAAAACACATAATATATATCCATTGGAAATTAGGATAAATAATTTAAAAAAATATCTTGATAGTCACAATATTGAATATGTTATAAAAATAATAGACGATGCTTATGGGGATACCATTGGCAACGATAAATTAGATATAATTGTAGTTACTCCCGAAACGGAAAATAATGCCAAAAAAATAAATGAAATAAGGGCAAAAAATAAATTAAAACCATTGGAGATTAAAATATATGATTATGTGTTGGGAGAGGATAAAAAACCAATATCTACAACAAGAATAAGAAATAAAGAAATAAATGAAAAGGGAGAATTAATTAAAGATTAATTTAAAATTAATATATAATCTGGTGTAAAAAATGGACATAATGATTATAATAATTTTATTAATATTAACGGGATATTTATCAAAATATTTAAAAATATTAAAAGAACAGGATAGAACTGTGCTTAATAATATTGTGGTTTATATTGCCATGCCATCTACCATATTTTTAACAATAATGTCTAATGTTTCGCCCTCTGATTTACCTCAATATATAAAACTTCCATTTTTAATATTTATAACATTTGCATTATGTGGGGGTATTGGGTATATTATTGGGAGACTGTTAAAATTAAATAAAGAATCATTAGGGGGGTTAATATTAGTTTGTGGATTGGCTAACACTGGATTTTTAGGATATCCTATTATATATGGATTTTATGGTTCGGAGGGGCTATCAAGAGCAATATTTTGCGACATGGGAGGAGTATTCACAAGTTTATTGTTTGGAACTTATGTTGGCATAACCTTTGGAAGAAGTAATATTGATAAAAATAAAAATGTTTTAAAATCAGTAATAACGGAGCTCCTAAAATTCCCACCGCTAATAACTGCTATGATTAGTGTGCTTTTGATATTGTTGGGCGTATCTATTTCCAATTTACCAGAATATTTTACAAATACATTATCCTATTTATCAAATGCCACAATTCCATTAATTATGATTTCATTGGGGCTGTCTTTATCTCCAAGCTCTGCAAAATTTGGAATGAAATTTGGACTTATAGCAACCATTGTAAGAATGGGGATTGCACCACTAATTATGTTAGGGAGCTCCATTATATTTTCAATGGGCGGATTGGAAAAAAATGTATTATTACTTGAATCAGCTATGCCCTCTGCAATGATGTCACTTGTATTTGCTGTGCTTTATGATTTAGATGTAAAATTAGTTGCTTCGGCATGTTTCATAACTACTGTTATTTCTTTTGCAATTTTGCCGATAATATATAGTTTATTATAAAATAATAAAAAATTTAAGTAAAAAACAGTATAAAAAAATAAAATAAGCTAAAAAAATAAGTTATGTCCAATTAATAAATATGTCATTTTCATTTCTTGTTAATTCAATGGTAATTCCACCCATGTTTGTAGAATAATTGCCAGTAGAAGTTAAATCTATATCACAAGTTGTAGTTATATTATATCCATTACCTTTTAATATAATATTTCGCCCACTAATCTCCCATTTAGCAGGGGGTGATTTTACAAATACAACTTTTTTACTACCTGCATCTGCAACAGATAGCATGTCTATATTTGTTTTTAGCTTCGATAATGCAGCATGCCCCATACTCGCAGAAGAAGTTTCAATTGTTTTTTTATATCCGTACATCCCGGGAATCATAGTCGACACTATAATTGCCACCAAAAGAGCCAAAAACAAAATAGAAAATTCAAGGGAAATTTGCCCTTTTTTCATAATTAACACCCCGACGCATATTTAGTATGTTCAAAAAGTTGTTCTTTAATACATCCCATATAGTTTATCGGAACTAATGACAATGTAGATATCAAGAGCATAATATTTTATGGTGCAATATTAAGTAAATCAAAGATGTTCTTGAACGAACTATAAATGATAAGTATTGATATTTTAACTATAATTAAGTATATTTTTCATCCCAATACATAGTATATGCAAAATCAATTGGCTGTTTTTCAGATGTTGTGAAAACCATGGCTGGGACATCAAATACATTTAATTCAAGATTCATTCCAAAAGCATTATCCATGTTTGGAACTAGCGTGTCATCAATTTCATATAATTCAGGATTTTGCTTATGGCTGACTTTGCTGTGTTTGTCCAAATAATTATTGTATGAATCAGTCCATACATCAATATCTTTTGTCCCCATTATTTTATTAAATTTATAATATCCATCCAATACTAGGGGGCATGGTAATATTAAACTTAATATGTCTGTATCATCTGATTTTACCACTGAGCCCCTAACATATAATTTAAATTCATTCAATAATATTCCTTTTTTTCGAGCTTCAAATAGCGTTTTGATATTCATTGTTTCAACTTTATTTACAAGCCCTGGCCCCACTACATCATAAGAGTTTGCAGTTCCATCTGAGGATATGATATGTTCTATTTCTTGTCCAAATTTCAACTTAACTGTTGAATAGGGAGGCATCCAAAAACCTTCTATTCCATTTAGTGTTATGGTGCTTATATCTAACTCAGTATTATTAATTGGATTGCCATTGATAGTTAATAATTCAAAATTATTGGATGATTTCAATAATTTATCGGACAATATATCATCTTGCATCGGGGCAATAAATACAGAATATGGATTAGCATTTGTAATTTCGCCAGTTAATGTCCAGTAGGTATCCATGTTGGCAATGGCGGTTTCCCCATTAACAAGAGGCATAAAAATTATAAAAAATATTATAAAAAATATGTATTTCATAATATTCACCTTGCCTTTACGATGTAGATGTTTTCAGGAGATAATGATATAACCTTGGAAACTGAATCAGATGGAATAGATAGTATTAATACATACTGAACACTATCATCAAATATTTGGGTGTCTTCACTTATCTCGTTTAACTTTACCCCATAATTTCCAAATTTATCTTTTATTTTATTTTGGTCAAGTTTATCAACTGCGGTTGCATGTAATATTCCATTTATATTATTCAAATTATAGTTTATTGAGGAGGAACTTGAAGCTGAAGTAGAATCCCCTCCGCCATCAGTAATGGAACTTGAAGTTGATTTTGATTCGGAATATGAAATATCCTTTGCTATTATATATGAAGAATTTACAATTCCTTTTATCGGCGTATTATTTGAATTACTTTTATCATATAGGTATATTAAATCCCCTTTAAGTGGCATCTTTCCACACTGGGTGGCACCAACAATCATGGTAATTTTATTAAATGACATGGGCGTTGTTAATTCAAACGATTTTAATTGTAATAAACTCAGTTTTGAAATATATTCGGACAATTCTTTTTTTGACATTATTTTTGATGTACCTCCTATCTTTATCTCAAAATTATCTCCCTCTTCACTAGTTTCTATCGTACTTAATATATTGTTTAAATAATATTTTCTAGCATCTTCTTCAATATTTGCATTATTTAGTATATTATTTATTTCATCGCTGGATTGTGCGTTTTCTATTTTATTGATTAGTGATTGGGCATAAAGGCTTTCACGGTAATATTTTCCATAGGTATTTTTTATTAAATTAACACTATTAACCTTATAATTTTTAAATTCCATATATTTTTTTGCATCGTTTAATATATTATTTATTTCATCAGAACTTTTGGCATTTTTAATTTGTGTTAGATATAAAGCTTTATTTGGGTCATTAGGGTATGCAGAAAACATTTGATTTATTCCATTTATTCCATTTTCTTTGCTGTCTGTAAATTTTTGTGCCTCTTGTAGTTTTTTTGCATTAATCGTATTATATGCCATATATCCAATAGATATTAAACCGATAGCAACAATGGCAATAAAAATATATTTAACATATTTGGATTTATCTGCGGAGCTCCGCTTAGTTTTTGATTTTAATTTTTTTAACCTGCCCACATATTCTTCCTTGGCCATTTTATCCCTCTTAACATAATAAACATATATCATTATATAGATTATTAATTTATATTTATATTTATTTCTCGGCTCGTTCAAATTTATATATTATATATTCTAAAATAGTATAATTAATTAACCCACATGTCGTGTGGAATTATAGAAATTTATTATTAAATGGGGCCCCCGAACACATTTTACATATTAGTGTTCAACAATTTCTCCATCTTTCATATTTATAATTCTAGATGCATATTTGGCAAATTCTGGTTCATGCGTAACCATTATAACAGTTATCCCCTCTTTTTCATTGAGTTCCTTTAAAATATCCATAACTTCCCTGCTATTTTTACTATCTAAATTTCCGGTGGGTTCATCTGCAAATATAATTTTTGGATTATTTGATAGCGCTCTTGCTATTGCCACCCTTTGTTGCTGACCACCACTCAGCTGGTTTGGGTAATAATTTTCTCGATGCCCTAAATTAATAATTTTCAATAATTTTTTTGCTTTTTTTATTCTATAATTTTTATTTTTTTCATCTAGCACCAATGGGAGCTCCACATTTTCCAATGCTGTAAGTGTATTTATTAAGTTAAATTGTTGAAATATAAAACCACTTATTTTTCTTCTAAATACTGCCCTATCATTTTCGCTAAACATTGTGGTTTTTTTACCTTTGATATATACCATTCCTTTATTGGGAACATCAAGAAGCCCCAAAATATTTAATAATGTTGATTTTCCGCACCCGCTGGGGCCCATTATTGCAACAAATTCTCCCTCTTTAATTTTTAAATTTATTCCCCTTAGAACTACTGTTTTAGCCTCTCCTCCCCCATATATTTTCCATATATTTTTAGCTTCAATTAATTCTTTTTTTTCTATTTTATTTTCTATTTTATTTTCGTTTTGCCCCATTTTATTCGCCCCGTAATGTATCAATGGGATTAAGTTTTGCCCCACTTCGTGCAGGTAAATATCCGCTTATTACTCCCATCATAAATGAAAATATCAAAACACCAACTATTAATTCCCAAGATATCCATGCATTAACCATTAAATAACCAGAGGCATGGGCGATATTTTCAATAATTTTTGCCGCAATTATTCCAAATATAATTCCAACTATCCCACCAAATAATCCTAAAAATCCAGATTCTACAATAAAAATTGCCAATATGTCCGTAGTCTCTGCACCAAGTGATTTTAATATTCCGATATCTTTTTTTCTTTGTAATATGCTCATATGAGTGGTGTTGGATATACCAACAGCCCCCACCAATAAAGATATTCCTGCAACTCCTGATATAAATAATGTCAAAACGCTTAATACGCCACCAATGGTTTCAGCCAACTGTTCAGCCGAAAGAACTGAAAATTCAGTATCTCCGAATGATTTTTCAAGTTTGTTTGATATTTCGTTTGATATTTTTGCCATATCTGCACCATCTTTAACTACAACGGTGATAAAGTTATATTCATTTTTCTTGTCAAAAATGTTTTCTCCCACAGAAATTGGAATCATAATTATATTATCATCTTGCTGGTTTCCAACCTGCCCCATAATTCCAACTACTTTAAATTTTTTGTCCTTTACAATTATTCTATCTCCTATTTTTACATTTTTATTAAATAGGCTATGGGCTACACCATATCCTATATTGCATTTATATGTATCACTGTTGGATAACCATCTACCTTCTTCAATATTATATCCTGTTTCAGAATATACTTTTTTAATATTGTTTGGAGCTCCGTAGAAATAACCAACATATTTTTTTTCGTTATTATATTCAATATCTGTTCCACCGTACCAACCATATACCACGGAATCCACTCCCCTAATATTGTGAATTGCCTTAATATCTTTATCTGTAAAAAAATGAGTGGGAGGAATACCAAATTGTTTAATTGGCAATATTGTTAATTTATTTCCCCCCATTTTCATCATTTCGCCGTGCATATATTCTTCAACACCATATCCAATAGATACTAAACTAACAATAGCAAAAATCCCTATGACAATTCCCATCATAGTAAGCATACTTTGAGTTTTTTTTTGTTTTATATTATTAAATGCAAACGAAATTATATCTAATGGTTTCATAATTAGCCCCGATATATTAGATTATTTCGACATATTATTATTATTATTATTATTATTAATATAATAGAATATATTAATAACTATAAATATATATAATATTGGGATCCAATATTATTTAAATAATATTACTTGTTATTAATAAAAACAGGGGTTGTTATGAAGTATATTATTAATAAAAATAGTAAAAGAACAAAAAATAACAAATATAACTTTTTTGGCGTTGTTCTTGGTGTAATTTCCTTGATATTGTTAATTATGCCAGTTAGTGCTATGCAAATTGATAGCCCGCAATATCGAGTAGATAAATTAACACCAGACGAAACATATCCTCAAATTATCCATCCCGGGGATACCGTAGATATATGGTTTAAAATAACAAATGACGACGATGACAATGTAAAAGATGTGAAAATAACAGTATCTCCCAATTATCCATTTGAACTAAAACAGGTAAATCCCATAGAAGGAACAGCAGAAATATCTCATTTAAATGGAGGGGAAAGTGATAATGCCTATTTTAAATTCCATATCAATGACAATACACAATCTGGAACATACAGAATTAATGTCAATTTAATGGCAACAAAATATAAAAAAGAAGATGGAGAAATTGTAGAATCTCAAATCAATTTTACAAAAATATACTATATTAATATTTACAGTGTTGCAAAATTTGAATTAAATAGTAATAAAGATACCATATCTTCTCCAGATGCCAACGATATACAGTTATATATTAAAAATAAAGGAAATGGAAATGCAAAAGCCGTAGTAGTTAATTTTAGGGGTTCAGATAATGTAAATATTGTAGGACCTACGACATTTTATTTAAATTCAATAAATTCTAAGATTAATAAAGTAATATCTACACAACTGTATGTCACACCAAAAGCAGAGGATAAGGTATATCCAATAACTGCATCTATTTCATGGGTTGGAGAAGATGGAGCTCCCTACAATTCCACAATTCCAATAAATATTAAAGTTATTAAAACCATACCAAATAATACAGTATTGTTGTATGTGGATAGTTATAAATACAATCCGCAGGGTTCGGAAATAACCATTGGGGTTGCAAATAGGGGGGCAACCACAGTAAAGCACTGTATTTTAAAAATAGACGGGATAAAAGAATTAAATAATAACTACATAAAATATATTGGAGATTTAGAGGAAGACGATTACGATACAGTAACATTTGATGTAAATGTACATCCTAATGAGTCCATTCCAATAACCGTGGAGCTCCGATATTTTGATAATTATAATAATGAATATATTATTTCTAAAACCCACGCAGTTACATTTGAAGAGGAATTAAAAGAGCAAAGTGAGGTTTATTATGCCATAATTATAATATTGTTGGTGACAATATTATTGGCATATTATCTATATAAAAGAAATAAAAGAAAAAAATTAGAAAAAGGTTTTGAAGAAGAATAATAAATAATATAAAATATTTATTATTTTTTTATTTAAAAAAAATTATTCATTAATTAATATAGCATTAACTATTCCGCTTTGTCCAGGTCTTGATGTAACTTTTGCTTTACCCATTTCTGTTTCAATGATTGCTCCTTTTGTAATGATGTTTCTTCTGATGTAGTGTTTGTTAGCATCGTTTCCAACTACATTTGAGATTGAAACTTTTTTACATGTGTTTGTTTTTGGGTCCATAACATTTGCGTAGTTAGTTCTTAATAATTTAACTTTTTTGTTTCCACCAGCAACTCTTACGATTTTTATTTTTGTATCGTCTGTTAAGTGAGTTTCTGCGGATTCTCTTCCCATTTCTTTTTTATGTTTTTTAACAACTATTTTGTATTTTCCACCAGTTGCTTTTCTTCTGCTTTGTCCTTGCCAAATTCCCATATTTTCACCTTTTTGTTATAATTTTTATATTTATATAATCTCTATAATTATTCGTTTTTCAATAATTATTAATATAAGTCCAATTTTGAGAGAGTCATGCGAGTAGTTATAAAATATTAATAATAATATATATACTTAACTATGGCATTATATTATATTTCAGATTTTTTATTTTTATTTTTTTCATTTAATATTTTTAAAATAGCCATTCTTACCGGCACACCATAAAATGACTGTTTAAAATATTTTGCTTGAGGGAGCTCATCAACAGAAATATCAATTTCATCTACTCGTGGAAGTGGGTGCATTATAATTAAATCTTTATCTTCCACATGTTCTCTGGTTAATTTGTATGTTCCTTTTACTTTCTGGTATTCGCTTAAATCTGGAAACCGTTCTTTCTGTATTCTTGTCATATAAACTACATCCATACCAGTTAAATCAATATCGCCTGTTTCCGAATATTTTATATTGTTGTTGTATAGTTTATTTTTATTGTCTAAATCATCGGTTATTTCTTTTGGAATTTTGAGCTCTTTTGGGGCTATAAATACAATTTCAATGTTCTCAAAAAATGATAAAGCATGACATAATGAATGAACAGTCCGCCCATACTTTAAATCCCCGATAAAAGCTATTTTTATATTATCTATATGTCCAATTTCTCGTTTAATTGTGTATAGATCCAACATTGTTTGGGAGGGGTGTTGATTGCTTCCATCTCCTGCATTAATTATGGGTATATTTGAGTATTCACATGCCAACCTTGGAGCTCCATCGGAGGGATGTCTCATAACAATTAAATCGGCATAGCCGTTAATTACCTTTATTGTATCGGGCAAGGTCTCCCCTTTCATAACTGAGGTATTTGCTATGTCTGTAAATCCCACTACGGTTCCCCCCAATCTTTTCATGGCAGTTTCAAAGGATAATCTAGTTCTAGTTGATGGTTCGTAAAATAATGTGGCAAGTATTTTTCCATTCATTATATTAGAATGTTTTTCTGAATTTAGGAGCTCCTCCATTTTTTCAGCTTCTTCCAATATATTTAATATTTCTTTTTTCCCGATGTCTCTTATAGATATAAAGTGCTCCATTTAATCACCAATAATAATGATTTATATATTTTAACTGTCATTATATTAACGATATTTAGTATGTTCAAAAAATTGTTCCTGTTTGTCAAAAGATTATATATGCCGAGATACACTAAATATTTATGATTATTATGCTTACGGTTTTATTGCTGTAATGTGTTTTTATTTAACATACTATAAATAATAATTTAATATGATATTGTGGTCAAAGGTTATATATTTATTACTTTACAGACATATATTATATAATTAAATCATATTAAAATTAATATATTTATATGATAAATGGCGGTGGGCAAAATGGAATTTATTCAAATAATTGCTATTGTACTTGCAGTTTTTGCACTATCTCGAATCATACTTCAAGTTAAAAATAGCAACATGACATTCGATGCGGCATTATTTTGGGTATTTATATGGATTTCAATATTGACCTCTGTGATATTCCCCTCCATGTTGGGTAAGTTGGCTATATTAACAGGAGTTGGCAGGGGTGTAGATGTTATTATATATCTTAGTATAATGATGCTGTTTTATCTATTGTATAGGACATATGTTAAAATGGAAAATATGGAGCGAGAAATTACAAAATTAGTAAGAGAAATTGCCATAAATGAGCGTGAAGAAAATAAAACAGTAAATAAAGTAAAAAAATAATATAAGGGGATAATATGGATAAAGACATGCAACATGAAATATTAATGAAAATTGCACCCTATGTATCTAATATTGAATTTTTAAGGGAGCTCCTTATTAATTCTGAAAATATTGAAGATTTAAAAAATAAATTAAATAATTTGATTGAAAATGAAGAAGATATCATAAAGAAAACAGATCTAAGAATAATATTGGACAAAATATAAAATAAAATATATTATTTATTTTTCTGCTTTTCTATATTCGGTTTCAAAAGTTTTATCATATAACTTAGAGTATTCATACCGTTTAGGGTCTAAAACCTCACCTACAATTATAAGTGCTGTTTTTGTAATTCCTTCCTCTTTTACCTTTTTAGCTATGTTTTTTAATGTTCCTCTGATTATTTTTTCATCTTCCCATGTTGCATGATAAACTACGGCAACAGGAGTATCCAACTCATAACCTTCCAATAGCTCATTTACAACCTTATCAATCATGCCAACGCCCAAATAAATAGCCATTGTGGCCTTATGTTTTGCCAAATCGCTTATTTTTTCGGATTGTGGTTTTGGGGTTCTACCTTCTGGTCGAGTTATTATGATGGTTTGGGAAACATCTGGAAGTGTTAATTCTGCCTGTAATGAGCTCATAGCACCAAATAGGGAAGATACACCGGGAACAATATCTACGCCAATATCATATTTTTTTAATTCGTCCATTTGTTCTTTAATTGCCCCATAAATTGAGGGGTCTCCAGTATGCACCCTAACAACATTTAAACCATTATTTACTCCATCTACTATTACGCCAATTACTTCCCCAAGATGCATTGTAGCACTGTTGTAGATTTTGGCATTTTTTTTATTGTAGTTTAAAACTTCTTTATTTACCAAAGAACCAGCATAAATAATTATGTCTGCATTTTCAATAGCTTTTGCTCCTCTTACAGTTATTAAATCGGGAGCTCCTGAACCAGCTCCAACTATTGTAATTTTTCTATTCATTAGTCACACACCTTTTTTCTATATTTCTTCTAAGTTCTCTCATTTTAGGGGGGAGTTCGTCCCATCTCCAAAATCCCCTTAATATTTCTTCTTCGTCATAGTCTTCTTTTCTTAACTGGCATGCCCACTTATCCCATAATTTTGGGTGGAGCTCCTTTACTCTTAAAAATTCACTATTAAGTGCCGCTGGACACATATAACAACCAATTCTTTCAAATCCTTCTTCATACATTGGATTATACAATACATCATTTAAAAATATGTAGCTCCAAATGTCAATAGAATTCCAATCAAGAATTGGGAATAAATTGGTTTGGGCATCAATAAATCCGCTCTGTCTTGTATATTCTAAATTTGCCCGTGCAAAACTTTCTAATTTTCGGGAGCCGTCTATTGTCAATATTTTTTTGTTTGGGTAATGTTCCTCAAAGAATTCTTCCAATGGTATCAATTTACATGTGCTATTGCACCATCTATCGTCTTTTGTTGGTATGCCTTCTTCATCCACTTCATCCCAGAAATTATCTCCATCTATTGTATGTAAATTTAAATCATATTTTTTTGCGAAATCTTTTACATATTGGTTGGTTTCTGGATATTCAAGCCCTGTATCTATAAATAATACATCCATATCCTCCATAATTTCGGTAGCTAATAAAGTTGATACGGCACTATCCTTTCCACCACTAAAAGATACATTTATTACATAATTTTTATTTTCGTATTTTTGAATATATTCTACAAGAATATCTTTTGAATGTTGAACAAGTTTATTTATTCTTTCTTTGTTATCTTGTAGGTAGTTTTCTATTTTTTTAATTCTTATTTCATCATTTTTCTTTTGGAGGTCTTTTACTTTAATTCTGTTATCTCTTTTTATTCCCACTCCCAAAAATTTCCCCATATCAATACCAACAAAATAGTCCGTATTTTCTACAATGGTTTTATATTCATCAATATTTTCAATATATTCTTCTTTTAAATATTTTCCTTTTAATCTTCTTTTTGTTGGCACCAATTTTAATTTTGGACTTTCAAGATAATAATAATATGGCGAAGGTGTAAATTTCCATTCTAAATCTAATAAATCGAACTCCATAGTTCCTATTTGAACATTTTCGTCCAAATAAACTCTTTTTCTATAATCATCTCCTGCCAATTTCTCCAATAATATTAAATCATCATAATTGAAGTTTTTATTTGTTAATTTATTTAATATATCAATTTCATATTTTGATGCAAATTTTGTATCCTCTTTAAATTTTGAGAACATTGTTTTATCCATATTGTTATCATTATTATTGTAATCACTATACATTTTTTATCACTTTAATTAACTCTAATTTTATCGCCCTATCAAGATGTAGGTCATAAAACCGAAAGGTTTTTGTTTTTTATTTGGGTAAAAAGATTTGCATTATCTCTTCTGTTCTTTTATTATGTAGAGATATATTTAATTTCTTTTTATTTAACTTATTCCGCAAGAAGTCCCCTTCCGTAAGGGAGGGGATGAATTATGATAAAAACCTTCGGTTTTTATATATTTCCTTCGCTTCGCTCGGAAATGCGGGCAAAACATTTATATGGTGGTATTATCACATATAACTATGTAGTTGTAGAGGCATCTACACTATTATCATCTGAGAAGGCTGAGAGTGCTACTCAGATGATAATCTACTTTATACCAATTCTTTTTGAGTTCTCTACAACGGTATTAAGTCAGGGCTTGAACAAAATCCTTCGGATTTTGTAGTTCGCAAATCAAAGATTTGCGATGGGAGAGTCCGTTGTGCCTGCGGAGGGGAAACCTCTACCCAGAGTTATACCTTATATAAAGGTAATCTTTGGGCAAGTATCCCCTATGAGTCAGGAAGCCCCTCCCGTAAGAAGGGGTAATTCACTTGTATTTCTATGTCTCATAATATTAATATTTCTGCTTTTTCTATTTTTTCTGTTAGGATGCATTTAAATTTTCCATATTCCACTACACTCTACATTCAAGATGTTTTATAAAATCTCCTTTTTCTGGTATATATGCACCACAGGCGAATTTATGTCCTCCACCACTACCGCCCATTTTTTTAGATGCATAATTTATAGCATCGGCGAGATTTATATCTTCGGCAAATGATAATAATTTTGGACATCGTGCAGAAACTTTATATCCATTATCCAATTCCCCCAATGCAAATATGGGCTTTTTCCAATCGACTTCCTCTATTGAATAACTCATTCCAGCAACAATACCAATAATATGCCCTTCAATCATACCTTTTTCTACTTCAAAATATTGAAATTTGCTTGTCTGAATTATTTCAACTTCGTCTTTAATATATTGAAGTGATTTTGAGAGATTTCTTTTATGGTTATTTAATCTTGTTATCATTTTAGAATAATATTTGTCCCTATCTCCATTTAATACTTGTAGTGGTGTTTCATAATCTCCATATCTCGAACAAGCATTAATACAGGTAGAAAACTCCTCCAAATTCCTAAATGGTGTTTTTATTTCCTCCTGTTTAAACTCGTAGCTATTACCAAATATAACTTTTGGAAGGAATTTCGCCCATGAATTGGGAACATATTTATTGCATTTATTTAAAAATTCACTTCCCAATATTCTTTTTTCCTCAAATGTTAAATCGCATAAACTTTCTTTTGCTACAATATTTAAATTATGTTTTCTATTTATATTATTTATAAAATTGATAATTCTCGAATCATTATTTAATAAATCAGTCCTAACATCTGAAAAATACTTTATTGATGCGAATAATGGTTTAGTATGCTTTCCGTAAAATTGTAAATCTGGAAATGCCACTATGTCCCCCAATTCAATGGCATCTTTTAATATTGTTTCATTTAATCCATTTAATTTGCCTTCTAAATTCTGAACATCTCCAACAGCTCCTAAAATGGCATATTTCGCTAAATCTGTATATCGTGGATTACATGTTTTAGCAAATAAATAGCACACACCAGCACCGCAAATCTCTTTTCCTCCATCTATATTATTATTCCAAGGATTTACATTTATTATATTTTCTGGTATTTGCGTTTTTGCTGTTATATGATGGTCTAAAATTATTATATGGGGAATTTTGGTTTTTTCGTTTTTTAATTTCTCTTTAATTAAATTAATTTGCCCACTTCCTAAATCTGCAAAAATAATTAAATCATAATCATTAAAAGGAATTTCATTTATTGTATCTGTTCCCAACTGCTTTAAAAATCTGAATTCTGCGTTTATATTTAATTTATTCATTAATTCCTCTAAAATTACTCTGGAAGTTATGCCATCTGTATCAATATGTGTATATACTAATATATTATTGTTTCTATTTTTTCTTAATATTTTGACTGCCAATTTTAAATTTTTAAGGAGCTCCATAATTACACCTACTAATCATAATAAATCAACAATTACAACATCAAATCTATGGGTTGTTTCGTTGATTTACTATAAAGTATCCTAAATTATGAAGTTAAACTATATAAAAATTAGCAATGAAAAAATAAAAAAATAATGAAAAAATAATAATAAAAAATTATTTATTTAATTTATGGGTAAAAATCCTTTATTTACTATGATTTTTTGCCCTTCTGGGCTTAATATATAATCAATATATTCTTTAACGATGGGTTCTGGTTTTCCGTTTGTAATTAATATTAATGGTCTATATACTTTATAGTCTCCTTTTTTAATATTTTCTTTTGTTGGACTAACTCCATCTAATGCCACAGGTTTTACAGATTCGTCAATATATCCAACAGAGATATAACCAATTCCGTTTTTATCTGCTGAAACCTTTGCTTTCATTTCTCCATTTGAAGCCACTACAAGAGCTTTATCTGATATATTATTCTTATTTAGTGCCAATTTCCAGAATGTATCTCTGGTTCCGCTTAATTCATCTCGAGTATATGTATTTATTGGTTCATCATTTCCTCCAACTTCTTTCCAGTTGGTAATTGTTTTAGAGTATATTTTTTGTAGCTGTTCTGTTGTTAAATTATTTATTATATTTTCTTTATTAACCACTAGGGCAACACCATCAACGGCTATTTTGTAAGCTATTAAGTCAGGGTATTTCTCCATTTCGCTACTTTTTATATTTCTTCCAGCCATTCCTATATCTATTCTTTTTTCTCCAATTTCGTTTATTCCAAATCCTGAACCTCCTCCAACTACTTCTATTTTAACATTGGGATTGGACTTCATAAATATTTTGGCTGTTTCCTGTGCAATTGGGACAACAGCAGTTCCCCCTGCCATAGATATTGATATTTCGGTTGTTGTATGCATTGTATTGTCTGGATTGTCCATGTTTATATTGGCATCATTTGAATTAACACAGCCACTAAATAGTAGCATCGAACTTATAATTAATAATCCAATAATATATTTATAATTTGTATTGATAATTTCACTTTGATATTAAATAAATAATAATTAATAAAATAGAATAAAATAAATAATATTTTAAATCATTTCAATAAATGCTTCCAATCGTGTTTTAAGCTGTTCTTTATCGCTTTCAGAATAATCAGTTTCAATTCTTATTATTGGAATATTTTCTTCTTTCAATTCCTTTTCTATTTTGGCCCCCTCTACATTGAATGTATGGCAGTATTGAAGTGTATAATATACAACACCATCGACATTTAATTCTTTAACTAATTCTTTAATTCTTTTAATTCTTTCTTCATTTTTGTATGCCACTGCACAAGGGATTTTAAAGTATCTTTCAGCCAAATCTTTTACAGTATATCCTTCTACAAGATTTTCAAATTGCCTTGTTCCCGTACAACTTTCTTCCCCTACGACAATACCATTACATTCTTCAATTAAATCTACTATTTTTGTATTTCCTGCCACCATCGGGCAACCTGTTATCAATATTCTTTTTCCTGTGTATCCTTCCTTATTATTTACTCTATCTTCCAATTCAGGAATTAATTCTTCTAAAACTTCAATTGTATCATTAATATCTAATAAATAAGCAAATTGGAATAATTTTAATGTATCGCTACCTTTTATTGGTGATGGGTGATTTGCTCGTAAATCATATATCTTATAAAATAATTTTCTCATTTTATTTACTTTATCAACTGCTTCTTTTAATGCTTCTTCTGTTATGGTGTTTCCACTTTCCTTTTCAATAAGTTCTTTTAATTCCTCTACTTCACTTATCCATAAATTTAATGATTTTTCATCTTTAAAATGGGGAAGTTGCATAACATGGGTATTAACAAGGTTTTCCAATAATTCAAACATTTTCTTTTTTGCATCGCATGTGGTTTCTCCAATAACTACATCAGCAGCTTCAAAATATGGGCATGATTTTGCCTTTTTAAATCCATAGGAAGATTTTACAAGGGGACAAATATTTCTTGGCAAATCTTCTTCAGCTATTGCTATTGTATCATTTTTCCCACCACATAATCCAACAGGGATTGAATTTGATGCTAAAACTAATTCAATAGGAACAAATGAGCAAAAAAGACCAAATACTTTTTTACCTTCTTCTTTTTCTCCATATAATTGATTTTTTCTATTTGAAAATTTAGTCATTAAATTATTCATGGCCTTTAATTCCATAGTTTCACCAAACCAAAAATCATTTATTTATTATTTAATTCAACTGTATATTGTATATTAGATTTTCTAATATGCAATATTTTTGAAATATTTATTATTTTATTGAAAAATAATATTTACCATTAAACATAACATATGATAATTATGGTTATATATAACTTTTTTTTATTAGATTTTCTAATATCATTAAATTAAACAATACTGGTAAAATTGATATGTTCGAAAAGTAGGTTTGTTAGGGGTCAAAAAGATTAAATGTGATATACTAAAAAAACACTCGTAATAATTTCTAAGTACAACATTTATTACTGTACATAGTTCTCTAACATACTATGAATTAACACGGATAAAAAATAAAATAATAAAATATATTATAATAAAATTAAGTATTAAATCATTAAACAAGCCCCCGTACAACAAACAATTTGTGGATTTTCAGGAATTAAAAGTTTTTTATTTAGTTTGTTTTCTAAAACGCCCGCTAAAATATTATTTTTTGCAACACCTCCACTAAATACGATGTTGTTTATTTTTAATTTGTTTGCCATTGGTGTAATTCTATTTGCAATACTATTATAAACACCCATTAAAATATCTTCTTTTGGCGTTTTTTTAGACAATAGCGATATTATTTCACTTTCTGCAAAAACTACACACATAGAGGATATATCTACAATATTATCAGAATAATAATTGTTTAAATCGTCCTGTATATTTAGTATATTTAGACACTTTTCCATAAATTTGCCAGTTCCTGCGGCACATTTATCTGATAATATAAAATCAACTACTTTTCCTTTGTCATTTACTTTTAAAACTTTGCAATCCTGACCCCCGATATCTATAACTCCGTCAATGTCCTTAAAAAAGTAATTTGCACCAGCTCCCAACGCTAAAACTTCGGGAACTATTTTATCTGCAAAAGATAATTTATGTCTCCCATATCCTGTTGCTACTATTTTATCTATTGAATATTTTTTTTCAAACTCTTTTATTTCATTTATAATGTCATTTTCTTCAATAATTACGCCCATATTTCTTACTAAATGGGTTATTATTTTATTATTGTCAGAATTATCCATTAAAACTAATTTGGTTGTTGTAGAACCAATATCTATGCCTAAAATCATATTTATCACCAATTATAGTAAGTTCAAAAACTGTCCCATTAGTCCAAAATAATTAAGTGGAATGGATTATAATTATGAATATGGTTTTGTTTTCGCCACCATATGGTGTGAAACAGTTCGAAGATTGACTATAAATAAAAAATATTGTAATTATGTATTAAATACCTCTGAATATACTTCAACAGATTTGAAATTATCGCCATATAATACACATTTGATTTGAGTAGTTTTTCCTCTTGGTATTCTTAAAACTGCATAAGCTTCGCCGGAGCTCCCTTCTGGATAATTTTTCAAATCAATGGTATAATCTGGTTTCCATATATATCCCTCTCCCTCATCAAGTGCCAAGGCACAAATATATAGCTTTGGATTTTTGGCAGTTCCTGAACCGATATTTTTAATATTGCAAGATATATTATAATAAACATAATATCTATCATAATCAATATAATCTCCCTTAAATGAAATCTCCATGTTGGGTATCTGAATCATTGGTCTAATTATTGCATTTTTATTTTTATATTCTTCTGGAATTGTTCCAATATCCCAACCTGTGTTTGTGGTCTCTAAATAATAATATTTTTTGTTGTTGTATAAATAGTATGTTCCAGTTATGTCATCTCCCCCAGCAATACCTACGGCCATATGTTGTGGGAGCTCCACTAATACTATATCATAACCTAATTCGGATAATAATGCGGCTGTTAATATTGCCGTATCTTCACAATCTCCACCTTCATCTATGAGGGTTTCCACCGGATAACGAGGATATTCATCATAACCTGTCGTGGTGCTATCCGAGGTATATTTTAGGGATTGAACAAATGATACTATAAACATCACAGTATCATAATCAGAATATCCATTTTTAGAGGAGGCCTCTTTAAAACCTTCAACCATTGAATCTAAATATGGTCTATCATAATCTGATAAAGCATATTGGGCATAATTTTCTTCTCTATTATGTGGTTTATTTTTATAATATTCATGGAGCTCCACAGGTATTGATAAATCCCAACTCCAAGAATCTCCTTTATATTTCCAATTATATGACCTAGTGTAGTAGTCTGTTTTAGAATATTCATTATTATTTGAAGTGTTATGTATTATATTATAATTATTTATGGCGTCTTTGTTGTTTGTTATGTCAATTTTATCATCATCATTTGAAATCTGTTCGTTATTATTATCGTAGTTATCATAGTCAATAGTAAAATTATCATCTGAATAATTATCATCTGCTCCATCATAAAAATCATAAATATCTATACAACCTGAAAAACATATAAAAATACAAAATAATACAACAAATAGCTTTTTCATACTATTATCACCAATATTTATATTTTAATACATATGGTAATATCAGATATATAAAAATAGTAATTATATTTTAAATCCTATTTTGGAGCTAATTATTTCATTTAAAATAGTCGAAGGTCTGTCCATATCCCCATTGTCATTTATGAAATTTATTAAATCATTTTGGATTATGAATTCTAATATTTTATCCAATGAGTTATTGTTCATATTATACAGTATCTTTCTAAATTTTATCCCAAAATCTATTTCTCTTTTAAATTGTTGTTTCCACTGTTTATCATAATTTTTTAAATAATTAACAGGGAGCTCCTCGGAAAGATAATTTGTAATAATTTCTCCACATATTTTGGCACTTTTTGCACCATAATATAATCCCCCTCCACTAATGGGTTTTATTTGTCCGGCGGAATCTCCTACAAGCATTAAATTATTTTTTACAGATGATTTATTATATCCTATTGGAAGTGTTCCCACTGAAAACTCTATTGGAACGGCATTTTTTAATAAATTTGATGCTATGGGATGATTATTTATAAAATTTAATAATTTGTTGTATGAATTAGAGCTATCGCATAATCCTACCCTAACTCTATCTTTTCCCATCGGAATTATCCAAATAAAAAAATCTTTACAATATCTATTGTCTATAAATACATGGACAAAATCGGTATCAATATCCACATTAGCCATTTCCAGCTGTGCCCCTGCTAATATCTCTCTTTTTTTAACAATATTTGCCGATTTCCCAATAAATGATTTTGCCCCATCTGCACCAACTATTATTTTTGGAAAAGCATTATATTTGTTTCCGTCGTGGTTTATTGATAATCCATAATTATTATTTTTATTAAAAAATCTCGATTTATTTTTATTTTTATCCTCGATTATTTGACCATGAGCTTTTAATAAAATATCTACATTTTTATTTTTAGACGCTCTTATGGCTATATCTTTGTCCATAACTTTTCTTTCATATACTTTTGCCCTTATTTTATTATTCCCAACTTTTATGACCTTATTTTGGGAATATATGTATGCTCCTTTAATATCATTTACACAACCCCTGGGAGCTCCAAGTTCTTTAACTCCGTTTGTGCTGATTAATCCTGCACATTGCAATGGGGTTCCGATACATTGGTGTTCTTCAATTATTAAAACTTTATGATTTTTTATATTTTCCCCAGTTATGCATCCCGCAGGACCTCCTCCGACTATAATAACATCATAATTGTCAATATCCATAATATCCCCAAAATAAAACCAATAATATATGAAATTAAATAAAATATAATATATGGAGTATAATCGTATAATATAACAAACAAAATTAAAAAATTAAAAAATAGGAATGTTAATAATCAAATACAATTGGTATAATCTCGCCAAGTGTTTTGGCAGGTATTACTTCAATTCCTTCAACATCAATTACATCAATCATATTGGATTGGGGAACTATTACTCTTTTAAACCCATATTCTTTGGCAGCATTTATTTTTTCATTAACTCCGCCTATTGCCAATATATCCCCATTTAAATCAAGGCTTCCAGTAATGGCAAAATCTTGTTTTAGTGGGATTTTTAAAAGTGAAGATAATATACATAAACATACCGCAGTTGTGGCACTATCTCCATCAATTTTTGAATATGACTGGCTGAATTGGATAAATATGTCTTTTGTATCTAAATCAAGGTCTTCTTCGGAAGCAGTAGATATTGGAAGTTTCCCTTCTGATGCCAATTTTCTAGATAGGGCAGATGCCAGCGTAATGCTGTGTTTTGCCAAATCTCCACTTATGTTTAATAAGCTGGTATTGGGTGTTTTTGAATTTATTACTTCTGTTATTATTTTGGTTACATCACCCATACCATCGGCACCCAATACCGCAAGACCATGAATTACTCCAATTTTTGAGGGAGAATTTGGGCTTATGTGTTTATATCTTTTGAAGTTTTTCAAATAATCAATAGATACCTGTTTATGTAGGCTGTATATTCCTGTATCTATTATAGTTTTAACATGGCTGACATCTATAAGTTTAGTTTTTTTATCTTTATTTTCTTTTTTATTTTCACTGTTTATGGTTAATGGGAGCTCCTCTATTTTCGGCATTTCGTTTTTATTACTATTGTTTGTTTTATTCTTTTTATTTTTATTTCCGAATATTTTAACAATATTTATCGGACCTATTTTTTTAACCGATACATTTTCGGGTTTTTTATTTGTTATGTTTTTTTCGATTTCCTTAATATCTTCTTCTTTTATGTCCATTTCTTTAATCATTTTGGCTATGTCTTTGCCCTCGGCAATATCACTTGCCATTTTTATTATATTTGATAATAATCTTAATCTAAGTGTTAATTTGTCCTTTGAACCTGCCAATTTTTGGGCTAATTTCACAATTTCACAACATGCCTCATATGACATAGGATTTAAATTGTTGTTTTTAATTTCTTGAGTTATGAATTGTAATAATTTATCTCTATTTTCTTGATTATTTTTTATTTTATTTTTAAGAACAATTTTATAATCTATCCTATCCAATAGTGGAGCTCTTAAATTATTTACATCATCCATATTGCCCGACATTATTAATGTAAAATCACAAGGTATTTCATTTGTTTCAACTGTTGCACCGCTTGAATTTGGATTTCTACCACTTATCGATAATTTTTTATCCTGCAATGCTGAAAGAATATAGTCTTGAACTTCTAATGGCATGGTTTTTATTTCATCCACATATAAAACTCCCTTATGGGCTTCATGAACTGCCCCCAATATAATTCTTTTATGGGGTGGAGTTCCAAGTGGCGGTTTTCCACCAAGAGGACAATGTTTTATATCCCCCAACAATTTTGTTGTATTGTATGCACTTGCCCTAATAAGGGGTCTTTTTTTGCACTCATATAATACTACAGGTCTTAAATCTAATGGATTTGTACCTCCTCCCATCTGTCCTTTTGCAGCTCCAAATACTGTCATAAATATTATTACAAATGCTAGGGCAAATGCCACAATTGAAGTGATTGCAACTACTCCCAGTAATTTCACATCTGGCATGGCTCTGGTAATATATGAAGTAATTATTGTAAATATTAACATAAATATAATTAAAGTTATAAAACTTGGCGGCTCTTTAATCATATTTGTTTTTACTGGCTCTATCTGTTCTTTATACTCTCCATCTATGGATTCAACAATTGGTTTTTCGGAGTTTCTAAAATTTGGTTTTGCCAATAGTGTATATGGTGAAAAATCTGCCGTAGATTTCTCCACAAGGTCTCCAACTGCTTTAACCATCATAGATTTACCAACGCCGGGGTCACCTAAAAGAAGGGCATGTCTTTTATTTTTAATGGCACTTAAAACTATTTCAAGTGCTTCATCCTGTCCAATTATTTGGTCGATTAGTCGAGGGGAAGGTTCAGGAATCTCTGCTGTTGTTTTAAATTTCTTAGAAAACATTAATTCACCTTAATTTAATTGTAATATCGTTTAATTTAAGTTTTAATCCTTATTTTTATTTAAAACTTATTTTTCATCTAAAAAAGAATTTATTATTTCGGTCATCATTTTTGTAAATTCTATATTTTTGTCGTAAATTGTTTTTGAAAGAGGAGCTCCCAACTCTATCTGTTCTGGTTCAATACCTATTATAAGTATATCAGTATCTATATGATGCCTTATATATTTAACTATTATACTCATAGGTAATGCATGCGTGGAAAATCCTGTTGTGACTATATCCTCTGGATTTATTATTTTTATGGTGCCAACTTCTTCCCCCATTAGTGCCGCATCCACTATAATTATATGGCTTGGCTTTTCCGTTTTTAATACGGCCGTAAAGTTTTCTGGTACCACTCCACAATTTAAAAATAATAGTTTGTCCTGTATTTTGTTGATTTCAGTATTGTTTAAATTTTCCTCTGGAAAATTTAGGGATTTAATTAGGTCATTAATAAAAACTATGCCAACACCATCGTCTCCTTTTATAATATTCCCTACGCCCATTATTGCCAATTTTTTACAGTCTTTAAGATATTCTTCCAATATATATTTGATGTTTGAAATATAAACCACCATAATCTTTATATATTTTGTATTTATCATTATAATTAATGACAAATCATATTTTATATATTGTTTATCCTCCCTAATATTAATATGCCTATTAGTAATTATAATATTTATATGTTTAGTATTCGCATGTCAATTGGTGAATCGTATATCGTATTGTGGATACTATTCATTACCTATATTGGTGATTTTATGAATTTGATTATTGATTTACAGCTTGCATCTTTCATAACAGCAGGAATTTTAACCATTATTGGATTATATGGTGTTTTCTTTGTAGATAATGTTGTAAAAAAAGTAATAGCTTTATCGGTGCTGGGTAATGGTATAAATTTAACCCTCATAGCAATGAGTTATAAAATGGGCGGGATTGTCCCTATAAAGGTTCCAGATATGGAATTAGAATTATTCTCTCAAACCGCAGTATATCCTTTGGCACATGCTCTTGTTCTCACAAACATTGTAATTGGTGCCTCTATGCTTGCCATTATGTTGTCTTTATCTATTGTGTTATATAAAAAATATAAAACACTTAAAGGTTCCGTTTTACTAGGAGAGGATTAAAGTTATTTAAATTATAGTTATTTTGTGGTTATACTATTATCATTATTATTCATATTATTAATCTATTAATCTATTATGTCTTAGTCAATTGGCAGATATAGCAAATTAGCATATTCATCATGAACTACTATTATTAAGTATATGCGGTGAAATTATGAATTTACTTCCTTTAATTGTGGTGTATCCCCTCATTCTTGCAATAATATTTAATTTTCTATATAAAAATAGATTTATAAAAATATTTGTATTATTAACGGCAATTTCCTTATTGACACTTCCGTTTTTAGGGGATTTTGGTACATATTTTTTCTCAAATCATGGAGTTATAAATGGGTTGGTATCAGGAATATCTTATATATATAATCCTGCAAAACAGGTTATGGTATTTACATTGATGTTAATTGCTTCCCTTGTTCTTATATCAATGGCAGGAGAGAAAAAACTAAACGGATTAATTGCTTCCCTTGTATTGATGGGTCTTGCCAGTGTTTCTGCAATACTTCTCGCCGATGACCTGTTTAATATATATGTATTTTATGAAATTGCAGCAATTGCTCAAACAGGACTTGTTATAGCATCAGGAACAGAATCAGCATATAAATCAGCCTTTAAATATATGATTGTGGGCACTGTGGCAGGTTCTTTGTTGTTGTTGGGTATTGCATTCTTACTTTCGGCAACTGGAACGCTGAATATAACAGATATGCATAATTATTTGGCAAATAATCCAGCAACTCCCCCAATATACGGTGGTTTGTTGATGCTAATAATCGGACTTGGGTATGGTAGTGGCCTTCCACCCTTTCATACAGTTAAAGCTGATATGTATGCAAAGGCAAAGCCATTTATTTCTGCAATACTTCAAACATACTCTAAATTTATACTTGTGGCAATGATGCTTGCCATATTTAAATTATTTGGAGGACTTTCTTACTTTGCACCAACACAAGGAATAATCATGGCCCTTTCAATATTTGCAATGGTATTTGGTGTAGTTATGGCATTATTACAAAGTGATTATAAAAAATTACTATCTTACCATGCCATAAGTCAAGGTGGATATGTTGCAGCAGGTCTTGCAATAGGAACTCCTCTTGGTATTGTAGCAGGAATTTTCCATGCTATTAACCATGTTATCTATAAAAGTGCGTTATTTTTGGGGGCTCACCTTGTAGCACAAAAAAAGTCTAATAATTTATCAAAACTCGGGGGACTACTTCCAGTTATGCCAGTGGTAGCTTTTATGATATTATGTGCAAAATTGGCAATTAGTGGAGTTCCACCATTTAATGGATTTCAAAGTAAAATATTATTGGCACAATCCGCCATGGCTGTAAATATGCCTGAACTTGCCATAATTATGATATTTGTAAGTATTGGGACATTTGTTTCAATGATGAAGGCATTTTATTTGATATTCTTAAAACCTTGTAGCGAAGAACAGCTTAATGAATATAAAAATACCAAAGTCTCAAAATATTCCATATTTTCCCTTGCAATATTGACAATTTTATGTGTGATTTTGGGAATATATCCTGACATAGTAATTAATCAAATAACGCCTTATGCAACTGAAATCGGGAGAATTTGGAGTTTATAATTTGATTAATATATATTAATTAATATTATTATGATTATTACTATTATTAATTTTATTTTTAATTATTGGTGTTATTTATGAAATATGACGAATTTCAAAAAACAATGGAACAAAAGAAACACGGGGACGGAATATCTGTTGGAGCTGGTTTAACTGGCGAATTAACACTATATGGTAGTTTGGTAATGTGTTTTATATTATTATTTAGGGTATATAGTGAGGTATTATTTGCATTTATGGGAGTTTCGATAATTGGATTGGGTCTTTCGGTCATGCCACTATTATTTAAATTTGATAAAGAAAACTCAAACTCAATAAATATGCAAATGTTTTGGATTTCAATATTTACGGGATTACTGTCCGTAATTATATTCTTTGCTAAATAACACATTATATTATAGTACATTAATTGCATTGCATCATATTGGTGATATTATGGATAATAATATGAGTAGAGAAGTTGCCGTTGGATTGTCATTTATGTTTTTTGGCACTGCAATACTTTATTCTTTATATGGATTGAGTGTATCGGAGGGAGTAAATGCTATTTATTTGAGTAGTAGCAATTACATAATTCCAAATTTAGTTAGTGCTGTGTTATTTGATTGGAGAAGTTTTGATACTTTGGGAGAATGTTTAATATTGGTAAATTCTGTAATTGTGGTTGGAATGGTATTTGGTAGGGGATTATTTAGTTTAGAATTCCTTAAAGAAGCATATGGTAAAAAACAAGATAATAAAGAACAGCAAAAACAGGAAGAAGAATTTGAAAAAACTCATACTATTGATTATGGATTTACTCCATTAATCAAAGTTTTGGCAATGCCCATGAGTATTATATTAATGGTATTGGGCGTAATCGTGATATTGGGGGGGCATATAACTCCAGGAGGAGGATTTCAGGGTGGAGCACTAATTGCTGCGGCATATATTCTTGCAATATTGGGATATGGAACAAAAAATTGCCCTATAAATTTCAGCCATCATTATTTAGAAAGTCTTGAAACATTCGGAGCTCTTGCATTTATGATATTGGGATTAGTTGGAATGGTAATTTCAGGTTCTTATCTGTTTAATTTCAATGAATTATTTGGAATGAATATATTCCCATCACCTGCAGGGCTTGAATCTGTTGGAATAATTCCATATCTAAATACTGCTGTTGGTTTAAAGGTATTAGCTGGATTATCTACTATTACATTTCTATTAACTGGTGAAAAAGTTATTTTGGGCAATATTAAGGACGATAATTAGACATATTACAATAAAAATAATTAAAATTGATAAAATAATAAGATAATAAATATAAAATAATAAAATAAGGTTTAATAATATACATATGGTGATAATATGTTAGTTTTTCCAGTTATTACCTTTAACACTATCTTTTTATCTCTTATCGGGGCATTTGTTGGAGTGTTGTTGGGTATAAAAATAAATGCAAAATTAAATTTATTATTTTATGTTGTGGTTGGTGTGGGTGTAGCATATTTACTTGGAGCATTTCCATATTATGAGCTCCCTATGTCATTTTCATTTTTGCTATCTTTGGGCGGATTATTAATTGGGGCTTTGATAAATAGAATATTTAAAAAGTGATATTATGATAATAACAGATGTGGAAAATTGTCGGGCTATGGATAAATGCAAAAAATGTTCATTTGAACAGGAATCAAAATGTATGAATGTATGTCCTACTAATGCTATAAAACTTATAGACAATAAAGCCTTTTCATGCATAACTTGCGGAATGTGTGCTAAAAACTGCCCAAACAATGCTATAAAAAAGAATGAGTTTGGGGGTTATTATGTGGATAGAGTTAGATGCAATGGCTGTGGAACATGTGAAAAGGTATGTCCTGTTAAAATAATTAAAATGAAAAAATGGATAATCAAAGAAAAAAATGGAATGGAAAGAAGCGTATATTATCCAGATGGAATATGTGTGATGTGTGGATTATGTGTGGAGGCCTGCGAACATAATGCCAGAATGTATTTTGAGATTAATGATTTAAAAAGTGCAAAAAATAGGCTAATGGCTGAAAGATATTTAAAAATATTTGGGACATCTTCTTTTTCTTCGCAGACAGAACAGAAAACCCCTCAAATTCAATTATTGAAATCCACAACAATAGAAAAAGGAAATATTAATAGAATGTTCAGGACTTCAATAGAAATTGATGCCGAAAAATGCAGGGACTGTGGAAAATGTATATTTTTATGTCCTAAAAATACCATATTGGAAAAAGAAGAAGTTGATGGATGCACAGGCTGTAATATTTGTAAAGATTATTGTCCAGTTGATGCAATAGATAAAGGTGCTGTAAATTACAATAAATGTATATTATGTAATAACTGCATAATAAAATGTCCAAAAGATGCCTTAAAAATTGAGAATTACAAGGTAATTAAAATAAAAGAGGACATACCAACCACTCCACTAAAACACTGTATCAACTGCGGATTATGCGCTGATAAATGTCCTAATAATGCTTTAAAATTAGTAGATGGTAAAATATATTATAATCCAGAAGACTGCCTATTATGCAATGTTTGTGTAAAAATATGCCCTAATGAAGTAAGAATCAATAAAGAAACATGCATTGATGGGGGTTGTGTATTATGTGGTATATGTGTGAAAGAATGTCCAGAAGATGCCATTGAAATAAAGGAGCTCCCCAAATTTGAAGTAATTAATGACGACAATTGTATAGCTTGTGGAACTTGTTCTACCGTTTGCCCAAATAATGCAATAGTTGTAAAAATTAATAAATTTAAAAATAAATTAAGTCCTAAAATATTACGGGAAGTAATTTTCAATAATGATTGTGTAATGTGCGAAAACTGTGCCATACACTGCCCAAGAGATATAATACCAAATACCACAGGATATAAAAAAATAGTTGACAAAGCAAATTCATTTATAAGGACCGATTTAAATTATTGTGTATTTTGTGGATTATGCAATAAAATTTGTCCGCAACAGGCAATAGATGAAGGAAAAATAAACTTAAATGATTGTGAATATTGTTCAGCATGCGTAAATATCTGCCCTGCTCATGCCATATCAATATACCGAGATTGGAAAACAGAAAAAGAAACAGAACAATAAAAAATAAAAATTATAAAGTGATTGTTATGGAAAGTCCATCATTAAAAAATTTTGCAAGAATTATAGTATCGGGCATATACGAAAATCTCGAAAGAGTGGTATTTGGAACAGATAGTTATACTTCTGTTGAAATGACAAATAATATTTTATCTGGGGTGGAGCTCCCAAACATGGTATTTAAAGAATTATGTATTGGATGCGAAGGTTGTGCAAATATTTGCCCCACAAAAGCCATAGAAATGGTAGAAACTGAACCTGTTCAATTAACTAAAACATACACTAAAAATAGTATTCCTAAAATAGATGCCGAACAATGTGTTTTCTGCCTATACTGCAATGATTTTTGCCCTGTGTTCTCGGTGTTTAATGAAATATCGCCAATACATCCCAGACATGTCGGAGATTATAATGAAGACGGAACGCTATCTGTGGCCGTAGATTTAAAAAAATTGTTGGAAAGACCAGTGGATATTCCAGAGGAACAACTTAAAAAAATATCAACTATTCTTTCTGTAAATCTTTCAAAAATGGTTAAATCGGAAAAAAACAACGAATAACTATTATACATATATTATTTTAATATTTAATGGTCATATTTGATATTGTATTAAAAATAATAGAAATAATAATAAAATAAAAATAAAGGAGGTGCGTTATGATAGAAAAAACTGCCCGTAAAAAAAATATACATATTATGGTGGCATACACAGGAGGCTGTAATGGCTGTGATATAGATATTGTAAATTGTGTTTTGTCTCCATTTTATGATGCCGAACAATACAATGTATTTTTAACATGGAATCCCAGGGAGGCAGATATTTTATTGGTTAGTGGCTGTGTAACAAAGGTAATGACAGAACCCCTTAAAGAAATATATGAGGCAATACCTGAACCAAAGGCAGTAGTTGCAGTAGGTTGCTGTGCCTTGATGGGTGGAGTATATGCTAATATCGGGGGAGATTTGGGAACTTCTGATTTCATAGACGGGCCTGTTAAAAATATAATTCCTGTTGATATAAATGTTCCGGGCTGTTCTCCAAGACCAGAGGACATAATACAGGGAATAGTTCAAGCTTTACCGAAGATTTTAGAATAATATGGGAAAATATATTTAGTGAATATTGGTGATTTTATGATTGCTTATAATATGTCATATCTTTATGGAATAGAATTAATACTGTCAATAGTAGGAATTCCATTAATAGCTTTTGCTGTATCTACGCTAATTCCCGGAATTCAAAGGAAGATTCAAGCACGAATTCAGCAAAGAAAAGGACCTTCAATATTATCGCCGGGTTTTTGGGCATTGTTTAAGTTTTTGGCAAAGAAAAACAAAGAACCACATAGTATTATGCCAAAATTGTATAAATTTATGCCTGTTGTTAGTTTTGTTGTTATTTGGTGTCTTCTTGCATCCACTACAATACCAAATATGGGGGTATTGTCAAATGTGATAGTTTTAGCTGGACTGTTAAAAATAGAGGAATTAGTATATATTGTGATGGGCTCATTATCCAGCTCTGTAATGGGGATTAGGATGCCGTTTATTGATGATTGTAAGGGGGCAAAATCATTAAGTGCGGTAAAAATGACATTAGAACAGTTGGGAGCAGTTAGGGCATTTAAACTTATATCTGTTGGTTCATTTCCTTTTTATGTGGCTGTAATGATTCCATTTATTCAGCAAAAAAGTATATATCTTGATTCGATTTCTGGACAAAATATATTATTCACTGTTGGGGGATTGCTTGGAGCTATTGCATATTTTGTGGGTTTTATGATTATGATAAAAGATTATCCGTTTTCAATTATGCACACTAAGGCAGATGTAATTGAAGGTCCAACAATGGAATATTCTGGAACTTATAGGGCAATTTATTTATCTGTAAAGGAGCTCCTTATGATTACTCTGGGAAGTTTATTTGCTACGCTGTATTTGGGCATTTATCCAGATGTAAATAATCCTATTACTATAATAATGAATTTTGCCGTTGCCTTTGTGTTTCCAATATTGGGTGCTGTTATAAGTGCTTTTACACCAGTATTAACATTTAGGCAGGTTTATCCAATATCATTATATACAACCATTATAGCCTTTGTGGGAGTTATATTGGCCTTAATGGGAATTTAATTTATTTTTTTATATATTTTATATGGGAGCTCCCAAAAAATTTATAAAATTAGAAAAATGATTCCAATGTCATTTGTTTTTTAGGTTCTTTTTTCTCTGATTTTTGTTTTTCTATTTGTTTTTTAGGTTCTTTAACTTCTTCTTTTTTTGGAGTTTCTTTAATTTCTTTAATCTTTTTAGTGGTATTTTTGGTTTTATTTTCTTTTCCTTTTTTATTATTGGTTTTTTTATCATCTCCCTTCATTAATTTAATTATTTTTTTGGCAATTGTTTTGTTTGTTAAATATTCAATATCTTCTTTTGTAAATTCGTAAAATTCGCATAATTTTGCCCCCATTTCGGCATCATTTTTTAAAATATATTCTAAATATAAAATATCCTCCCGCGCCCTTCTTTTTGATACATGAGATTTTAAACTTATTTTTTCAAGCACTTTATTCACTGCCCCCCGTTTTCCCTTACTTCTTGACATTTTTGTAAATATTGTAGGTCTCATATATGAAAAAAATCCCCTATATTTTTCATCTTTTGCCAATGATACTCCTGCACTCATTAATGCCGAAGCATATCTCCAAAGCCCATAATACTGCCTTTTATACACTCTGCCTAAAAATATATCTGCTTTTGATAAATTATCATATGCTAAACATATTTCTTTTCCTTTTTTATATTCTCTTGGCACATTTTCGGCTATCCATTCCTGAACCGTTCCTATATCCTCTTTTAAATCTCGTGTAGCTTCTAATGATATATCGTAGTGGGTAGTTTTAAATATAATTCTTATGGCATCAAAAATACTTTTATCTGTGTCTCTGTCAGGGAGCTCCCTTACATTATCTTCATCGAAAGTATTCCCCATAGCAAGAGATTCCAAGTCGTTAATGGCACTTCTAACATCTCCCCCTGCATGTTTTGCTATAATTTTTAATATTTTGTCATCTACTTCAAAGCCTTCTTTTAAAGATATTCTCCGCAATACTGGAACAATGGAATTTGTATGAACTGAACCGATTTTTACAATATTACATACGGTTCTTAAAGACATCAAAGATGGTTTATATATATCATTTGCAGTTAAAATTATTGGATTTTTTGCATTTTTTATTATTTTTATTATTTCGCTAACTCCTCCCCTGTCACTGTTTCCAGAAAGTCCGTCAACTTCATCTAATACTATTAATACTCTTTTACCTGTTATGGATTTTGAGGAAGAGGCACCGCCCACAATTTGGCGGATTATATCTTTATTTCTTTTATCACTTGCATTTAATTCAATTAATTCAAATCCATAATCATTTGCAAGGGCATTAGTAAGTGTGGTTTTACCACATCCTGGCGGACCAACCAATAAAACAGGTTTTGGGATTTCATTATGCAATATTTCTTCTATCCAGTTTTTTAGTTCTTCTTTAATTTTATTATTTCCAACAATTTCTGACATTGTTTTTGGTCGGTATTTTTCAACCCAATTCATTAAATCACCATTTATTGTAGTATGTTCAAAAAATTGTTTTTGAATGCCATAATAGTTTTTATCGTTTTATATCGTTTTATATCATTAAATAACTCTACTGTATATTTGGCATATGTAGTGTAAAGTTAGCCAAAAATTACCAAATCAAAGATGCTCATGAATATACTATATATGCTAAATCCCAACATAAAATATTAATAATATATATTATATTTATATAAGATGTGTGGAAATATATACTATGATTTCAGAAGGAGATTATTGAATTTTCTCCCAAAGGTCGAAAATATGGAGCAAAATAAACAAAATAATAACAGTAATATAAATATTGATTTTTGGACATTTTTAGAACAATGCTATAATAATAATGTAAAAATAGATTTAGGGCATTTAAAAATTTTAACTGCATTATTGCATTCTAACTCTAATTATGTATCGGGGGAATATTTAAAAAAATGTATTGATAGAGATAGCAGGGGTGCAGTCCATAAACGGATAAGGGATTTGAAAATATTGGGATTTGAAATAGTTACAAAATCGGGTAATTTTGGAGGGTATAAACTTATAAAAATTCCCGAATGGTTTAAACTAAGTGGATATTAATAATGGAGTATAATAATTTAAATATATATAATTAAATACAATAAAACAGATAATCAAAAATTAATCAAAAATCTTTTTTATATATGGTTCAAATGGAATTATTTCATCTCTTTTACGAGGACTTATTGAAGCTATTTTTAATATCTTTTTTTCAGGAGATATTCCAATAGTTAAAGTTCCAGGTGTTAAGGTGATGCTTGATGCAAGTAAAACTTGACCCATTAAACTATTTATTTTTGTGTCTATTTCTATAATTTCAGGGTTTATATCTCCATTTAAGCTTCTTTTTATTACATCAATCCAAGCTTCCGCCAACGCCTTTATAAATACAATAGAATAACCAAAAATGCCGAAAACACTAGCCATATATTTCACCAACATATTTATGTAATATTATTGTATTTTCATATTTTCTATACAATAATTTATAATTATTAATAATTACAAATAGGTATATATATGTTTGTATCCTATATAAATCAATAAAAATAATAATTATTGGTGAAAATATGAATGAAGAATTACAACAACAATATTATCAGTTGGAAATGTATGGGCAACAAGTTCAAAAACTTCAAGAAGAACTTGAAAAAATAGAGTTAATGAAAATGGAGCTCCTAAAATCAATAGATTCAATGGAAGGATTAAAAGATTCCGAGGATATATTAATACCTCTTGGAGGCGGCGCATTTATAAAGGCAAAAGCAATGGATACCAAAAAAGTAATTATGGGGGCCGGTGCAGATGTATTCCTTGAAAAAGATATTTCAGATGTTGTAGTAGATTTCAATAAATCTATTGAAGACTTGGATAAAGCTGGAAGTATGATTATTGCTAAAATAGAAGAAACTGCAAAAGTTGCAGAACAAATGCAGAAAGATTTGGAGGAAAAAGTTCAGGCCATGGAGGGTCAAATGGGCGGAGCTCCAACACTTCAAATGTAAAAAATACATAAAATCGGAGATTTTGAATTTTCCACGCTGTGAAAAAATAGGATAAACTATATATACCATATATGATGATAAGTATAACTATATTACTTAACTCATTATATTGTTAATTTCATACTATTTTTATGGTCATAGCAGGGAAGGCTAATATTCCTGATGTTTTTAATAAATTTAAAAATTACGGCGTATTCATTAAATCACATCAAAGATGTGAGCCATAAAAACTCGAAGAGTTTTTATTTAATTTAAAGTATTATTGTAATGTCTTATTATAATAATTTTTATGACCATATAGTTGAAACATATGGAATTATGGTGTGTTTAAAAAGGTTCTTATTAAAGTCCAAAATAAAAGGCTTTAAATATTCTCAATAGTAAATCAACAGACATCACAGCGAAGCGTGGATTAAACAGAACCGTAGGTTTTATTTAATCGTATTGAATATTTATGATATTAAACTGTCGATTCACTATATCATTGCAAGGAGCTCTTGATACACCACATATATAATTATTTATAATTTGATTTTGTTTTTGAGGTCTTATATATAATTATATTTTAATATAATGATATTTAATATGGACGATGCTATTTCAGGCATAAATAACATAAAATAAGAAATGTTAAACGGATAAATAAATTAATAAAAGGTTGATTAAATGACTATGACAGAATTTTTAGAATTAGGATTATGTGAAAATACAGTAGAAGCACTCGAAAAAAAAGGATTTAAACACCCAACACCAATACAAAAAAAGGCAATCCCAATGTTATTGGACGGGGATTATGATGTTGTTGGACAGGCGCAAACAGGAACAGGAAAAACAGCGGCATTCGGGCTTCCAATTATTGAAAAATTGGAAAATACTGACAAAGAAGTTCAAGCTATCATACTTACACCAACAAGAGAGCTGGCTTTACAGGTATCTGATGAGCTTAACTCATTAAGAGGAAGCAAAAATTTAAAAATTGTGGCAATGTATGGGGGACAGCCAATACAAGAGCAAATAAGACAGTTGAAAAAAGGAGTAAATGTTGTAGTGGGAACACCGGGAAGAATTATGGACCACTTAAAAAGGGGAACACTAAGATTACACACAATAAAATACTTTGTTCTTGATGAAGCCGATGAAATGCTTGATATGGGATTCATTGACGATATTGAAGATATACTTAGATACACAAACCCAGATAAAAAAATGTTGTTATTCTCTGCAACACTTCCAAGAAGAATTATGGGATTGGCAAAAAGATATATGGGTAAATATAAGGTAATAAGTGTTAAATCAGAAAATTTAACAACAGATATGGTTGAACAAGTTTATTATGAAGTTAGGAGCTCCGATAAATTTGAAGCACTATGTAGAGTAATTGATATAAACAAGGAATTCTATGGAATTGTGTTTTGTAAGACAAGAGCAGAAGTAAATGATATTGCTAACAAATTATCTGCTAAAGGATACTTTGCAGAAGGTCTTCACGGAGATATAGCTCAAAACCAGAGAGAAAAAATATTAAACAGATTTAAAGCTAAAAGAACAAAAATACTTGTAGCTACCGATGTTGCAGCAAGAGGAATTGATGTAACTGATTTAACCCATGTTGTAAATTATGATATTCCACAAAACCCAGAAGCTTATGTTCATAGGATTGGAAGAACTGGTAGAGCTGGAAAAAGAGGAACGGCAATTACTTTTGTTCAACCTGATGAATTCAGAAGATTAAAGGACATAAAAAGAACGGCAAAAACAGAGATAGCTAAAAAAGATGTTCCATCAATTGAAGAAATTAAAGAAGTTAAAAAAACTGCTGTAATGGATAAAATATATAATATCATAGAAGCAGAAGATTGCGAAGGATATTTGGACCTTGCAGAAGGATTGTTGGAGAACAATGAAGACCCTAAAACAGTAGTAGCTTCACTTTTAAAACATGCGTTCCATGATGAATTAAATAAAAAATATGGAAAAATGAAACAAGTCAGAAATGTAAAAGAAGTTAAAAGTGGACAAAATAGGTTATTTGTTGCCCAAGGAAAAAGAGATGGAATGAACCCTAAAAAATTAGTGGATTACATTGAAGAGGAAACTGGCGTAAGAAGTAGATTTATCGACGATGTTACAGTGCTTGAAAACTTCGCATATATTACAGTATCCTCAAGAGATGCGGACAAAATCATAAGGGCATTAGGAATAAATCCAAGAAATGGAAAGCCAATGGCAGAAAAAGCTAAGCAAAGAAGAGGATAATTAACAATATATTTTTTTTATTTTTATTTTTATTTTTGGGAGCTCCCGCATACAAGATATTATTTTTGAGAACTTTATGCAAAATGCCCTATCTTTATAAACAATTTACAATTTTTCAATTACAATATATTTTTCCCATAATATTAAATATATTTAAAACAACCATATTTTAAGAAAAAAATATATGTTGTGTAATTATGGAAAAAATAGAAAAAGGAAAAAAAGTAATGGTTGTAAGTGCCATATTAACATTATTTGTAGCAATTTTAAAAGGAATTATTGGGTATATTTCTGGAAGTGTTGCACTTATTGCAGATGCATTGCATTCTTTATCTGATGTATTGGGCCCTATTGCAGTGTATGTGGGGCTAAAAATTTCCCAGAAAAAACCAAATATGAAATTTCCATATGGGTATAGTAGGGCGGAAACTCTTGCATCTCTATTTGTGTCATTTATAATATTTTTAACGGGAGTAGAAACGCTAAGGCAATCTATTGATAAATTTTTTAATCCGTCTCCAATATCTCATTATGGTGCAGTAATTATAGTAGTATTAATTTCTATTGGTATCACATATTATTTATACAAATATAAGACAAAAGTAGGTGTCGAAATAGGTTCCGATGCCATGATTGGCGAAGGAGCTCACTCTTTGGTGGATGCATATACCACAGTTGCCATATTATTTGCTGTTGCTGGTTCTTATATGGGATATTATATAGTGGAACCAATTGTTGGAGGAATAATAAGTTTTATAGTAATAGGATTGGGCTTAAAAATGGTTAAAAATGATATTTATACCTTAATGGATTTTTGTGATGGGGAAACCATCAACGAAATAAAAAAAATAACATTAAGTGTTAAGGGGGTCGAGGGAGCTCACAATATAAAGGCACGAAAATCTGGACCATTTATTCATTGTGATATGCACATTGAAGTAGATGAGGAGCTCCCTTTTAAAGTGGCACATGAAATTTCGGAAACCGTTGAAAAAGAGATAAAGAATAATATACAGAATATTAACGGCATTATTATTCATACAGACCCAATAATGAAAAAAGATGCCATAATAGCAATTCCAATAATGGTAAATGATAATGAAGTAAATTTAATGGAAACCAACAATGGCATAAATAAAACCACAATAACCAATTCACACATGGAAAAGGCATTTAATTACAAAATAAATGACAAATTTGCCACTGCAAAATATTTTTTAATTATTGAAATGGATTGTGATATTATCAACGGATATAGAATTATAGAAAATACATTGAATAAATTGAATAGAAAAAAAGCCATGGCAATTTTTGATTTATTATATTCGTATGATGTAAATACCGTCATTGTTAAAAATATCGGGGCCGGCATGGATAATACTCTTAGAAGTAGAGGTATTAAAATTATTAAAACCGATAAAGATACACCAAAAGATGCATTATTGGATATCAAAAAAATAAAATAAAATAATAATAAAGATATAAAATAAAAATAATATATTTTTATGGTTATTCTGGTTTTTCCATTAATTTGGTTTTATTTAATCTTTTTCCATCTGCTCCGTGTGGTTTTCTGCTTACACTATCGGTAGCTTTTTCTAATTCTCTTGCTTCATCTACTAATTTAGCTGCTGTTCTTATCATTTCATGAGCTGATGCTACTATGGGAATATATTTTTCCATTTCTTTTGTCATAAAGCATCCTTTAACATCAATGTTAGCAACCTGTTCGGCCATTGCAAATGCTGCCATTGCCTTAGCTTTTGCATATGGGTTTGAGAATTCTGCTGCTGCAACAGATTTTGCATCTGTTACTACTATTTTTGGCAATTCGATTTCATTTCCAGCTTCAATTGCTTCAACTATGTCATCAATAGCATTTTGAACAACTCTTGCAGCTCCTGTTCCCGCCAATACTCTTATTACATCTGCATTAAACATTGCCATTTCAACAGGGTCTAAAAATTGTCTTCTTGCCCCTATCATTGGGTCGCACTTAATTAAAATGTATCCTAATCCCTCTTCTGCCATTTTATCTTTTGCTTTAATCCCTGGAGCATCTCCTATTATAACTGATGGAATATCACTTGCACTTAAAATTTCTCTTGCTTTTGCAGGCCCTGGTGCCGCTGGGTTTGGTCCAACATATATTATGAAATCTGGTTTTATATCCTCTACCATTTTTGTAGTTACTTCTACTACTTGATTAGGCCCCATTTTTGCCCCACTTCCGATTGATATTACATCAATGTTGGTCCGGTCTGCTCTTTCGTCTAATGCTAAATCAATTAATGGAGACATTCCTATATTCCCACATTTTATAATTCCTATTTTTACAACCATTTTATCACCGTTGTTGTTTATGTAGTATTACAATATGCATTACATAGCACTTATATTTATTAGTTGCTATTTTATATGCTAATATGGGGTATTAGATTATATAATATAAAAAATAAAATAAAATAAAAAATTTCAGAAAATTTATACGGCCTCAAAATCTCTTCGAGATTTTCACGATGGTAAAATTTCCTTTGCAATTTGAGGTGTTGCAAATGGATAATATTATAGATATTGGGAGTTAAATATTTCTCTTAATCACTATAATTCAAATTCCCCTTTTTCAATTCTTCTTTTTAAATCTCGGGCAAGTTTTAAAGCTCTGTCTCTGTCTGACTGTCTGCAAGTTATCGGGGTTCCACAGATGCTATTTCTTTTCATTGAGAATATGCCATATGGACAACCTTCGACACAAACGCCACAACCAAAACAATCTTCATTTGGTAATCTCCTATTTCCTAAATGTTTTATTGGCTTAATTGCATTTGTGGGGCATAACCTTTGAGCTATACAAACATCGCACATTCTACATCTTTCAACATTTACTTTGGGTCTTAATTCGCAATCTTTCCATACTTCGGAATAGGTTCCCATTCCAACAGGAATTCTTCCCAGTACATCTGTGAGAGTTAATGGTATGTCATCATCAAGGGTTTTTAAATATTCTTTATTTTCTTTATTTACTTCTATTGGAATGGCTATTGTAGTATAAATCTCAACTCCTCCTGAAGTTACAAATCCCCCTACGAAATGGGCATCCATTTCTTTAATGTCGGCCGAAATCATAATATTGGGTCTTTCTGCTGAGTGCCTTGTGCCGTATCCTAATATAATACCTTCTGCACCATTGTATAAAATTTTTTTTCCAAGGAGCTCCTTTTCAGCCTCCTTTATATTACTACTTAATTTCATATTTTGAAGTGGATTTATTTCCCCACAACCTGAAAAAGATGCCTCTCCTTTTTTTAATCTTCTTCTGTGGAATATAGTTTTTATGGACTCTTCCTTTTCCCCTGTGTTTGTGAGGGCAACATAATTTTTAAAGGCCGTTCTAGTTCCAATCATTTTTGCCGTGGGAATGTCATCAATTGTTATGGTTTTATTGTAGGTTTTGCCGTTGCTAATAGCCTCTACGGCTACTTCTTTTTTGGAGATGAGGTCTTTAAATAAAAAGCCTCCTCCATAATTGCCAGTATAGTTGGTTCCATATACAGTAATATCAACAGTTCCTAAAAATTCATTGGGGCAAGGCCCTACATATCCTTCTACCCCATTTAAATAAACCTTTTCGGCTTTTCTAAATGATTTAGGCTCTGCAACAGGGATATGGAAAATACCCATAGTCCCAGACATAATACCACAAGTTGCCGTAGTAATTATGTCTATTTCATCAATCTTATCTTCTTCGTTATTTCTAATCATTTGTTTTAATTTATCAACTGTGATTACTACTTTCTCACTATTGGATTTAGTTGGTTTGTCGGAGCTCCCCAAAATTATCACCATAATATAAATAATAAAGATTACTATAAATAAAAAAATATAGTTAATCTTCGGACATTTTCACTAAATTATACTATAAAAAGCTAATCTATATTATATTAAATAATAAAGAGATTTTAATAATATGGAACAGATAAGGAACATTTATTGAAGATTAACTATAATAAAGATTATTATAAATAATAGTATAAATAACATAATAGAATTAATAAAATTATAATATATAATATAATAAAATTATAATATATATAATATACCCGGTGATAAAATGATAAAAGTAGGAGTTTTAGGAGCTACTGGAAATGTGGGACAAAGATTTATGCAAATGCTTGAAAACCACCCCATATTTGAATTAGAAGTATTGGGAGCATCATCAAGGAGTGCAGGTAAAAAATATGCTGACGCTTGTTATTGGTATCAAACAGAGCCAATTCCTGAAGAATATGCAAATAAAATGGTGCAAACAACCGACCCAACAGACAAAGCTTATGAGGATGTAGATATAGTATTTTCAGCATTACCTTCCGATTTAGCAAAAAAATTAGAACCAGAATTCGCAAAAGAGGGAAAATTAGTTTTCTCAAACGCATCAGCTATGAGAATGGAAAATGATGTTCCGTTAATGATTCCAGAAGTAAACTATGACCATTTCGAGATGCTGGACATACAAAGAGAAAATAGAAATTATGATGGTGCAATAATTACAAATCCAAATTGTTCGACAATATGTGCCGTAATTACGCTAAAACCAATTATGGATAAATTTGGTATTGATTTGGTTAATATTACCACAATGCAGGCAATAAGTGGGGCAGGGTATAATGGAGTTCCATCTATGGCAATAATTGATAATCTTGTGCCTTACATCGGTAGTGAAGAGGAAAAGATGCAAACTGAAAGTTTAAAACTATTAGGGGCAATAGATAAAGAAAATAATAAATTTACAGACGCAAACTTTAAAATTGGAGTATCCTGTAATAGGGTTTCAGTAATTGATGGGCATACGGAAAGTATATTCGTAAAAACAACAGAAGAAGCTACGCCAGAAGAAATTAAAAAAGTTATGGACAAATTCGACCCATTAAAAGAATACAACCTTCCAACCTATGCAAAACCTATTGTTATTAGGGAAGAGATGGACAGACCACAGCCAAGATTGGATAGGGATGCAGGAAATGGTATGAGTATAAGTGTAGGGAGAATTAGGGAAGATCCAGTATTTGGCATAAAATATACGGCATTGGAACACAACACCATAAGGGGGGCTGCTGGTGCAAGTGTTTTAAATGCTGAGTTGTATGTTAAAAAATATCTTTAAAATTATATTTAAAGCATAATTAAAGCATAATTAAAATATTATACAATAATTAAATAATATTAAAAAACCAAATAATTTATTTTTTCATATCTATTTTTTATATTTTTTAATTTCAATTTTATTGGTGAAATAATGGATAATTATGATATTGGAGATTTAATTACAATAGAAACAGAAAATACTACATATACAGGCACTATTATGCCGTCATTAAATGATAACATAATAGTTATTAAAATGAAAAGTGGATATAATGCAGGAATAGATAAAAATAAAATAAAATTAATAAAATTAATAAATAAAGGAGAAAAACCAAATTATAAAATTCCGCCGTTAAAAATATCAGAAAATAATAATTTAAAAAATATATCTATTCTATCAACGGGGGGGACAGTAGCTTCAAGAGTGGATTATAACACTGGTGCAGTTCATCCGGCTTTCACAGCAGATGATTTAATAAGGGCAGTGCCTGAATTATTGGATATTGCAAATATAAATGGTAAGGTGGTTTTAAACATATTAAGCGAAAATATGACACCAACCTATTGGAAAATGATAGCTGAAGAAATAGAAAAAGAAGTAAAAAACGGCGCAGATGGTATTGTAATAGCTCATGGAACTGATACTATGCACTATACGGCATGTGCCTTATCATTCATGGTTGATGCTGATATTCCAATAGTTCTTGTTGGGGCTCAGCGAAGTAGTGATAGACCTTCTTCAGACGCGGCACTAAATTTAATAAGTGCTACAATGTGCGCAACAGAGCAAATAAAAGGAGTTTTCGTAGTTATGCACGGTGAAAGCGGGGATACAGTTTGCCATCTCCATAGGGGCGTAAAAGTTAGGAAATCCCATTCAACTAGGAGAGATGCCTTTAAATCCATAAACTCTATTCCGGTGGCAGAAATAAACCCATTTAAAAAACAAATAAAATATTTGACAGAATTGGAAAAAACAAATAAAAATAATATTAAAATAAACACAAATTTGGAGGAAAAAGTAGCTTTAATAAAGATATATCCAGGAATAGATGGAAATGTCATAAATTATTATGTAGATAATGGATACAAAGGAATAATAATTGAAGGGACAGGATTGGGACACACACCAGAAACAATATTTGAAAATATAAAATATGCAACAGATAAAGGAGTTTTAGTGGCAATGACTACCCAGACAATAAATGGAAGAGTAAATATGAATGTTTATTCAAACGGCAGGGAGCTCCAAAAATTAGGGGTAATTAGCTGTGAAGATATGCTTCCAGAAGTGGCATTAGTTAAAATGATGCATTTACTGGGCAACTACGACACAGAAAAGGCAAAAGAGTTGATGAATAAAAATTTAGTAGGGGAAATAACAGAAATTAGCAGATTTGACAGTTATTAAGATTTTTATTTTTATTTTTATTTTTTCCGTTATCTAACAAAAAACATCAATAAAATAACTCCAAATAATATTCTATATATTCCAAATGGCACAAAATTATATTTTTCAATATATTTTAAAAACAATCTAATTGTTATCAACGCCATGAAGAAAGATACAATAAACCCAACAACTAAATTGGATATATCTCCACTTCCAAGCTCACTGTGGTGTTTAACTATATCAAACAACGATGCCGCTAACATAACAGGGAGAGCTCCTAAAAATGAAAATTCTGTTGCGGTTTTTCTATTTAAATTACATAACATGCCCCCAACAATTGTAGCACCAGAACGGGAAGTTCCGGGAATTAACGAGAATGCTTGGGCAATACCTATTAAAAGGGATTGTTTATACGATATATCTTTTAAATCTTTTATATTGTGCTCTTTTTCTTTATAATATTTTTCAACTATTAAAAATATAATTCCTCCGACTATAAATGCAGTAGCCACGATTTGAACTGTAAATAATTGATATACTATTTTATGGAAAAGTAATCCCATTATACCAACAGGTATAAATGATATTATTATTTTTTTCCAGAGCTCCAAATTATTATAAAATTTTTCCCTATATTCATAACATACCGCAAATATTGAAGCTAATTGTATGGTTATTTCAAAATTAGTTTGAACTGCATTTTGAGCTAAATTCATTAAGTTAGATACTATAATTAAATGACCAGTTGAAGAAATTGGTAAAAACTCCGTAATTCCTTCTATTATGCTTAATACAATTACTTGAATTATGTCCATATTATACCCTTTTTATCTATTGTTATATGACGAATAAAATTTTATTCCGTTTTATTTTTTTCATTATATATTCCTTCATATTCTCCATTTACGCTACTGCATTCAATATAAACTATTTGGGCAATTCTTGCATCATTATATATTGTAATGGGATTGAAAACTTGTAATAAATAAGTGGGAGCTCCCTCATATCCGGGGTCATGAACTGCTGTATAAATTGTAGCTCCCATTCTTAACAGGGAGCTTCTCGGGTATGCAAAACCTGCCATATTATTTGGTATTTTTACTTTGTCTGCTATTTGAACAGTGTATATTCCTTCTTTTAATATTATTTTGTTGTCTTTGTCTGAATTAAATATTTCTATTTGGTCGGGGAGCTCCCTTTTTTCATTGGTATAGTCCAGAGCTCCATCACCATTTAATTTAAATATTTTTCCAACTCTTAAATCAATTCCGCATTGCTGGATTTGTGCATCATCTTTTATATTTACGAAGTTTTTTGAAATATTTGCCCCTATTATCATATTTTCCCATATTTATTATTGTTTTTTTATCATTATTTTTTTATTTAACAATGGCACCGCTTCCATCTCTTCTGTAATTTCCAAATTCTTCTTTAATATATTTTAATTCATCTCCAAAAAATACTGGACCATCTTTACATACACAAAGACCTTCACCATCAACGGCACATTGCCCGCATATTCCAATACCGCATTTCATAAATCTTTCTAATGAAACTTGAACAGGTATATTATATTTATTTGCAATTTCTACAACCTTTTTCATCATTATTTCAGGTCCGCAGGTAATTATTAAATCAAATTTTTTATTTTCGGTTTTCAATATCTCTTCCATTTTTGTTGTTGTAAAACCATTATATCCATAACTTCCGTCATCTGTGCAAGAGTATAATTTTCCGCATTTTTCAAATCTATCCTTAAATAATAATTCTTCTTTTGTTCTTCCTCCCAATATTGTAGTAATTTCAATATTTTCTGAGAAATTTTCCACAGCACTAATTATTGGTGCAGAGCCAATTCCACCAGCCACGGCAAGTATTTTATAGCCCATTGGTTTAAATGAAGTTCCATAAGGTCCTCTAACTCCAATTAAATCTCCTTCTTTTAAATTATGTAGTGCTTCTGTGAATCTTCCAACTTTTGCCACACTAAAAGAATTTTTTGAGACAAATCCAAAAGGTTTTTCATCTATTTCAGGAATCCATATCATAGCAAATTGCCCAGGCTTAAAATCAAACTCTTTATTTAATATGAATGTTTTTACTGTTGGACTTTCTTCTACTATTTTTTTTATTTTACAAATGGTAGGTTTTTCCATAATGCCACCTTTTTTTATTTCTGTGGTTTAGCTAATCTCTGATTAGCTTAACCTTTTTTTATTTCTGTGGTTTAGCTAATCTCTGATTAGCTTAACCTTTTTTTATTATCTTTTTTTCTATTTATTCGCATAATAGCCTATAAATATACCGCAAATTAATCCCATAATCAATGCAACCATAAATATTATTGGGTTTTTGAATTTACTGTTTGATATTATGGTTATAATTGTATTATTATTACTATTATTATTACCATTATTTTGTTTAGAATTATGGTTAATTAAAATTTGGTTGTTGTCAACTGTATTAATTATATCATTAGTTAATTGGGCATAATATATAGAATATTTTAAATAATATACTTCCGACATTTTATCGTCCATTGAGGAAGAATATTCATAATAACTTAATGCAGATATTGGAATAACCCCGCGAGCTCCAACTTGATTTATTTTATTGTATGATATGTTTCTTAAATAATCAACATCACCCATATAATTGAAATAAGTAGTAGAAGAAACCATAGCGACAATACTTTTTGAGATGGACAATAAATATTCGCCTTTATCATAATAGTTTTTAGCTTCAATTAAGTTGGATTGGGCATCAATTAGCATTTCTGGCGGGAGCTCCGTAGATGCATGAACTACAAGATTATTTGAATCCCCCATATATCTAATAGCAAGACCCTTAAAATCATTTTCATTTAATACCTTATTTTGATTTAAAATATTATTGGTTGGAGTATTATATATAGTTTCGCCCGTAGTAATATCTTTTTCCAGCGATAGCCACCACATGCCACTATTGGCTCTTAATTTTGCATAAGATGCATAATTTAATGATTTTAATAAATTTCCTTTATTGTATTCAATCCATGCCTTTTCCATGGTTTTATTTGATTCGTAGAGCCTACTTTTTGAAGCAATAATTATTTCAATGTTATTTTTGGTTATTGCCTTGTTATTTACCAATTTTATATCATAATCAATATTATTTTGAACTTCTGAAAGATAATTTTTAGTATATTCTTCTTTTTTTGTTTTATTTGGGCTGTTATGGTAGGTTAATATAGTTTCAATATTTTCAAGAATTATTAAAGCACCAAATGCTTTTGAAGTGGCAGAATAATAACTTTTATTTAAATAAAGGTCTTTTGATTTATCAATATTTATTTTTGAAGAATTCAATTTATTTTTTAAATCTTGGAGCTCCGAGTTATTTAAATTATTATTTTGTAGATATAATTTATATTCTAATTCTTTGTATTTATTTTCGGATAAATTTAAGGCATTGTCAGACAATTTTTTCATTATATTGTTGTATTTTATTTTAATTAATGGATTTTCTTTATATACTGTTTTATTTATTTTATAGTTTGTGAAATGATATAATGCCTCGTCAATGCTTTTTACTTCTATTACTGTTATTCCTAATTTTTTTCCATATTCTATGACATCAACAGTATCATTGGTATCATTGGTGTTGTTGTTATATGGGAGCTCCACGAATCGTTCTCCCGAAGGAATTAAAAAACAGGATATGTTTTTTGAATGAGATGCATTTATTTTTTCCAAAATCCCTCCCACTTTGCCTATACTACCATCTGGATTTATACTACCGGTCATCATAACACTGCGGTTTAATTTCCAACCATTTAATTCTGCAATTGTGGCAACACATAAAGAAGCTCCTGCGGAAGGTCCGCCTATTATTGGGGCATCAGAATGCACGATATAATATATATTATAATTATTTTGGTTTTTTTCAGTTATCTCGAAAGCCTTTTTTGATGCAATTTGTGCTGAGCTTTGTATATCCATTTCGGTTAATGGGTTGGTGTCCATAAATACATGCCCTTCACCATTCGAAGCTTTAATTGTTATATCCACAGTAGTTCCGACAAAACCATTTTCGGATGAGGCAACAGCTGGGGCTATTATTGAAGTATCTGCAATATTCATTGGAATTGTTAAAAATAATGCTAAAAACAGAATTAATAAACGATTTTTCATAATACACCATTTTAGTTTTAGTGGTAGATAAAAAATAATTAAAATAAAAATAAAGAATGTTTTATTATTATATTGTGCTGGTTTTATTTTTATAATGCTTATTTATCATCATTATTTATTTTTTAACTGCTATTTTAATATTTCCTTTTGTATTGTTAATTAATTTGTTTTTAATTTCTTCAACGGCTTCTGTTTTAATTCCAACTGTTAATTTTACGGTTTCTGAATATTCTTCATTTAATATAGTTTCGTTTTGCAATATCTTCTTTACAGTATTTAACAAATTGTAGGAGATTATAATTTCAAAATATTCCTTTTCAAATATTTCGATTATTTCGCCGTTGTCAATAGCCTCCTTAGCCGTATCCCCATAGGCTTTTACCAATCCCCCATAACCTAATTTAGTTCCGCCATAATAACGAACTACAACCACAACAATATCTTTTAGATTTTTTCGTTCTATTATATTTATTATGGGTTTCCCTGAGCTCCCTGCTGGTTCTCCATCATCACAATATTTCATGGCAAAATTGGATTTGATTAGGTAGGCATAAACTACATGTGTGGCATCGTTATAGTTGGATTTTATGGAATTTATAACCGTTTTTGCTTCTTCTTCACTATTTATTGGTGAAGCATATCCCAAAAATATTGAATTTTTAAATATTTTTTCTGAGTTTCCCAATTTTTTAATTGTTTTATATTTCATTTTATGCCTTTTTCCAAATTGTTCCCTTTGGACTATCCTCTAAAATAATATCCATTTCTTTTAATTTATCCCTTATTTTGTCGGATAAATTATAATTTTTTTCTTTTTTTAAATCTGCACGGAGCTCCATCAAAATATTTATTAAATTTTCCTCTGCGATATTTGTATTTGTTGCAGTGTTTATGGTGGAGCTCCCAAATATGCCAAATATTTCCCCAACCATTTTAAAAAATTCATAGGATTTTAATATTATGCTGTAATTTGGCAATTCATCGGAATTAGCATAATTATTTATATATTTATTTATGGCAGTAGATACTTCAAAAACATATTTAAGAGCCTGAGCGGTGTTAAAATTATCGTCCATGGCAGTATAAAATTTTTCTGTGCAATTATGTATTGTTTCAATTGTATTTTTATCTATTTCATTTAATTTATATTTTATTTCTGAATTTCTAAATGCTACGGTTATATTTTGTATGGTATTATATAATTTGTCCAAATTATTTTTGGAGTGATTTATGGCGTCCTCTGTATAATCCAGTGGGGAGCTGTAATGCCGTTCTAATAGGAAAAATCTAATTAATTCAGCAGAATATTTTTCAAATAAATCTTTAAGAGTAGAGAAATTCCCCAAACTTTTGCTCATTTTTTCATTATTTACCATCACAAATCCCGTATGGATCCAATAATTTACCCATTTTTTATCAGTATAACATTCACTTTGTGCCTTTTCGTTTTCGTGGTGGGGGAATATTAAATCACATCCTCCGCCGTGAATGTCAAAATTATCCCCCAAATACTTTAAACTCATAGCAGAGCATTCAATATGCCACGCAGGTCTTCCTTCTCCCCATGGGCTATCCCATTTTGGCTCATCTGGTTTGGCAAATTTCCAAAGGGCAAAATCTCGTTGATTTTTTTTATTTATATTTATATTTTTTTGTTCGGAAGTCTCTTCTTTGATGTTTATTTTTCGGAGCTCCCCATATTTTTCATATTTTGAGGTATCAAAATAAACTCCATCGGCTGTGGCGTAGGCATATCCTTTTTTTTCAAGAACTTTTATAAATTCAATTATCTCATTTATATGTTCTGAAACTCTTGGGTATATTAAGGCAGGTTTAACATTCAATTTTTCCATATCCTCTAAAAAGGAGTTTATAAATTTATCCGATAATTCTTTAATGGTTGTTCCCTGTTCATTTGCACGATTTATAATTTTATCATCAATATCTGTAAAATTTATAATTAATTGAACAATATAATTTTTATGTTCTAAATATCTTCTAATTATGTCAAAAGCTACATAAGTTCGCCCATGTCCTAAATGGGCATGGTCATATACAGTAGGTCCGCAAACATACATTTTTATTAGTTTTTTATTATTGATAGTTTTAAATGTTTCCTTATTTTTTGATGCAGTGTTGTAAATTTTCATAATTTCCCCGATAATATTATAAAATGATATATGATAATATATAATAGTATGGATAATATATAATATAGATAACATAAAATACATATATATAAATTATAATTGTGATATTGATATTACTATATTATAAACTTATTATTATAATATTAATTATCAATATTATTAAAAATTATTAAGTTGATTAGAATTATTAAATATTTATAACTATTAAATTATTAAATTATTATATATGGTGATATAGTGCCTACAATAAATGTTAATAAAATAGACCTTGAAAAACTTATAAACATGTCGTTATCGGACAAAACCATAGACCATAAATTTCCAATGATGGGGGTGGAAGTTGAGGAAATATTTGAAGAAAATAATCAAAAAATTGTTCAATTTTCAATAAATCCAGATAGGCCAGATTATTTAAGTGTGGAAGGGTTGGCACGAGGATTCAGGGGATTTATCGGAATAGATGCAGGATTACCAAAATATGATATCTATGCCTCTGATTTAGAAGTTTATGTTGAAAATGTTAAATCTCGCCCATACTGCGGATTTGCCATAATAAAAAATATAATTATAGACGATTTAGTGCTTGAAAGTATTATAAATCTCCAAGAAAAATTGCATTGGAGTATAGGAAGAGATAGAAAAAAAATGGCAATTGGAATTCACGATTTGGATAAAATTGAAGCACCATTTTATTATAAAGAAATAAATGGCGATGAAATTGAGTTTGAACCATTGGGACATAATGAATTAATGACACCAAAAGAAGTGCTTGAAAAACACGAAAAAGGAGTAAAATATGCCCATTTATTACGGGGAGATAAATTTCCAATAATTGTTGATAAAAATAATGCTGTAATATCTATGCCACCAATAATAAACGGAAATTTAACAAAGGTAGGGACAGAAACACGAAATTTATTGGTAGAAATCACTGGAACGGACAAAAATGCAGTAGAAAACACTTTAAATATAATAGTTTGTGCTTTGGCAGATAGAAGAGGAACAATATTTTCTTTAAAATTAATAAATAATGGGAACGAAACAATATCGCCAGATTTAACCCCAGATAGTGCCGAAATAACGATAGATGAAATAAATACAAGATTGGGGCTAAATCTCAATGCTGGGGAAATTATAGCCTGTCTTAAAAAAGCAAGATATGATGCTCAATACAGTTATGAGGACGAAAATATAAAAATAACAATTCCGGCATATAGGACGGATATATTAAATAATATGGATATTATTAAAGATGTTGCTATTAATTATGGTTATGAAAACTTTAACGGAAATCTTCCAGTCGTTGCGACTATTGGGGAAAAACATGATATCGAAAAGAAATTTGAGTTTATAAGAAATACAATGATTGGGTATGGATTATTTGAAGTTATGAATTTAACATTATCTAACCAAGATGTTTTATTTAATAAAATGAACGAAAATATTGAAGATAATGAATATGTGGAGGTATTAAAACCTGCTTCAATAGAGCATAGGGTAGTTAGACCTACAATATTGCCTTTATTGCTTGAAACTTTGGCCAACAACAAACACAATGAATTACCACAAAAAATATTTGAAGTTGGAGATTGTGTTGTAATTGATGAGAAAGACGAGACACTATATACACACTGTAAAAATGTTCCAAAAGTTTCCGCCGTAATTACTCACCACAATGCAAACTTTAACGAAATAAAAGGACTTGTAGAGGGATTGATAAGAGAAATGAACATAGAATATTCAATAGATAATTATAAACATCCATCATTTATAGAAGGAAGATGTGCAAAAATAATTGTAGATGATGAAATAGTTGGGTATTTTGGGGAGCTCCATCCCGAAGTTATATTAAACTTTGAATTGGGCTATCCTGTTGTTGGGTTTGAAATGGAAATAAAATAAATAAATTTTTAATATTTATTATTTTATTCATTTTATAATTTAACAAAATCCTTATACGACAAATAACAAATTAACAGACCAGATACAACAGCTCCGCTTAATATCATCCACATTATAACAATTTGGATAGTTGCGGCATAAATTGGGTCAGCTCCTCCTATTATCATACCAGTCATAGCACCAGGGATAAATATTATACCTGCTGTTTTTGTTCTATTCATTTGCGGAATTATGGCTGAATTAACACCAGATTTTATAAATGGTTTTGTTGCCTGAAAATCCGTAGCACCTAATGCCACATATCCCCAAAGTTCATCTTTACGGGATTTAACCTCATCTATGATTTTGTCTAATGTTAAGTGTGCCGTATTTAATGAATTTCCTATTACCATTCCCATAAGTGGTATAAGATATTGCGGTTCATATGGAACAACATTTGAAAACACAAGAATAAGCAACGAAATTATTGCAGTTCCCAAAAATGTAATAAATAAATTGAGAAATAGCTTTTTTTTATTTGGTATTTTTATTTTTTTATAAACCATAAACGAAGCTGCAATTATCATTATCATCATTAATAAATAAGCCACAGCTATTCCATATGAAAATATGGTTATTAATATATATCCCAATATAAACAGTTGAATAAGAGCCAAAATAGAAGTATAAACTATTTCTTTTTCTATTCCTAATTTTTCTTTAAATGCCAATGCCAATGCCAACAGCACAAAACTAAAAGAATATATTAAATTTTCAAACATGGAGCTCCCCCATTATTAATTTTTCCATTATTATTTTTATATTGTTATATGGTATATTACTCATATCTTTTTATAATTAATTAAACATTTTGCTATTTTTTTATCTACATTAATTCCCAATTCTCTAAATCCTTTGGTTCCCGGTGCTGTGTTGGTTTCTAATACTTTATATCCCTCTTTTGAGGGCAATATGTCCACTCCAACTATTTGCCCATCGATAGCTTCGGCACTTTTTAGAGCTATTTCTGATAATTCATCATTTATTTTTAGGAGCTCCACCTTATTCCCTTGATGTAGATTAGTTATAAAATTGGAGCTCACTCTTCTATATCCTCCCACAACTTCACCATCTACAACTAATATCCTAATATCTTTATATATTCCATTATTTCCAAATTCAACATATTCTTGAATTGTAGTTCCATACCACATGGCATTTTTTGAAGCTTCTTTTAATTCGGCATCATTTTTTATTAATTTTACTCCATTTCCACATTTTGAAAAGCAATTTTTTATAATTACAGGATAATTTATATTATTTTTTGACATAAACAATTTTGCATCGTTATAATCTCTTATTAATCCCGTTTTTGGAGTTTCTATATTATTTTTAGATAATAATTTAATGGTTTTAAATTTATCCGCTGAATTATATATCGTTTTCAATGAATTAATAAAAATATGGTTTTCGACTTCAAGGACATTCAATATCTGCCAAGAAAAAAGAGTTAATTTATCAAGATATTCACCAATACCGCATCGGGAATGAATAATATCACTATCTATATTAAACGATTGGTCTATCTGCAAATTATCGTCTGATAAAAATAGTATTTCGCATTTTTCTCCCAATTCTTCTATTGATTTTTTTAGGCTGTTTATTGAGGAACCGCCTTCTGCACAAATTATTGTAATCATAATAGCACCTTTATTTGGGAAAAATAATAAAATAACATACATAAAAATAATATATATCAATATTACATAAATGAATATGCCATTGATATAAATATTAATCCCCAAACCATTAAACTAATTGAGGTTAAGCTTCTTTCATTTATTAAGTATTCTGTAATCATTGAAATCTTATTTAATAATTTATTATCCTTTCTTAAATCTCTTATCAATTCTGGTAGTGCGTTCCAAATATGGAATCCATCAAGGGGCAGTGCTGGAAGCAAATTAAAAAATCCAAGCATTAAATTTAACATGCTAGTCCAATACAGAGTTTGAAGTATAAACGATATACCCGCTGATGCTTCGGCATTTATTCCGATTAATCCATCTGTTGAGGTAGTAATTGAGTTTATGGTTATCAATTTGTTATTTCTTAATATTGTTATTTTAATTTTTTCATTTGGTTTAATATCCTTTACGGCATTTTGAAAACTAGTTAAAGAGTTTATTTTGTGGTCGTTAATTGAATATATTACATCTCCCTTTAATAATACTCCCTGTGCAGGATAATCCTCTGCCACATTTGATATGGTTATCGGAGAATCCATATTCATTGCAAAAGGCATTGCAAATATTGCTATAACAAATATTATTACATTTGCAATTGGTCCAGCTGATGCAACTGCACCCCTAATTTTGTTATTGGTATCTTTAAATTCATCGCTTAATTCTACAAAGGCACCCAATGGAATACCCAAGCCCAACAATAAACCTGTGCTTTTTATTTTTAAATTATATGCCCTAGCAACTATACCATGTGCTAATTCGTGAAGCGTTATTCCTATGATTAATGCCACAATTCCGGGAATCCATGGTATTAAATTTCCAAATAAAAATATAATTGGTTTAGATGTCTCTTTGGAGACTGTTCCAGAAAATAAATTAATCGTGGAATTTATAAACATATACAGCGTTAATATAGATATTATCATACAGATAGGAATTAACCATAGGCTTAATTTTCGCCAAAATTTGTATTTTCCAACTTTATCTATTATTTTTAATCCTGCTGAGGTCCTTAATATTCCAAATAATCCATAATATATTTTTAATCCCATTTGTGAGGTTTCGTATTCATTTTCGCCATTATCTGATTTTTTTTCGAGTTTCTGCTTTTTAGTATTTATTATATATATTATTGACCAAATTATTAAAAATACCATTAATATATTTGTTGAAGTTATTTCCACGATTTCACCAGATAATATGTTTATGTCATAATGTATTTGGGCTTAGCATATTGGGAGCTCCGTAAATACTAATTACAAATATGCCGTTCCATAAAATGTCTAAATATCTTAAATTACCTCTATAAATGCCTATATCAATAAGATTTGAAAATTATAATAATATTAAATATATTGATACAAAAGTTTGAGCGAAATACATATTCTGAATATAATTAGAAAACTATATATACTTTTATAAAAAATACTATTTTGGATATCGTAATACTAATTATGTAAAAAATAATATTAAAATTAGATATATTAAAAATATAGTAAATCGACGAACAACCTGCATAATTCCCAATATATAGTTAATCTTCAATAATTGTCCCTTATCCGGCTTATTATTAAATAAAATCTCTTCGAGATTTTATACAAAATCGAAGATTTTGTAAACAAATTTCTTCATTTATTTGTAATGTAGTAAGTGATTTTAGCTTTTAATAGCATCTCTAAATTTTTCTCTGAAAAATTTATACGACCTTAAAAATTCCTCCGGAATTTTGGGTCGTAAAAACTCCTTCGGAGTTTTGAGATCGTAAAAATCGCTTTGCGATTTTGAGATGGTTTAGCGAAAAAGACCGAAGATTGACTATAAATATAATCTTGCGATTATGAAATATGGAGATGCAAAAAGTTTGAGCGAACTATAATAAAAAAATTAGAGGTATAATATGGAAGCATTAGTTTTGTTAGGTCATGGAAGTAGATTACCTTATTCAAAAGAAATAGTTGGAAAAGTTGCAGAAAAGATAAAAGAAAAAAATATTTATGATATTGTAGAAATTGGAATGATGGAATTCAATGAGCCAACCATACCTCAAACAATTAATAAAGTTATAGCAGAAGGAGCTAAAAAAATTATAATTGTGCCTGTATTTTTAGCACATGGAAACCATACAAAAAGAGATATTCCACAAATATTGGGATTAATCGAATGTGAGGAGCATCACCACGAGGGGGAAGGGGGACATCACCACCATCACCACCATCACCATGGTGAAAAAATAGAGGTGCCAGAGGGCGTTGAGATAATATACAGAGACCCAATGGGTGCAGACGATAGAGTTGTTGATATTGTTTTAGATAGGGCAAAAGGAAATTAACTTATGTCGGCGAGAAGTCAGATGAAAAACCGCATATATGTTTTTCATTAACCCTGTTAAAATATATTAGATAAATTTATATATTCTTTTTTGATATTATTTTTTTTAGAACCTATGGCTTGTTTAATAGTTTGTTTATAATGTTGTAAAAGATTAATTTATTATATGATGCCATGCCATGGGATAGGTATATCGAAATTAATTATTAAAATAGTTCCAGAACATACTATAATCAATAGTTTCATTTTTTAGCGGTATTATTGATATATGGTAGTGTATATTTTATATTATTGGTATTTTTTGTTTAATATTTTAAAATATAGTATGGTTAATAATGGGCATTTTGTAATAATGTCATAGAAATATTTAACGGACAAACTTTTCTCAAATAACTATATTAAGAAAATGGGGCGGTTATTTTGAAATTAAGATTAATAGAATGTTTTATTCCAAAACATATTTTTGTAGGCCTTGACAACATAGTTGATGAATACAAAAAAAATATTGTCTGGCACAATGTTTCGGAATTGGGGAGCTCCATGGTAATAAGAATACTGGCTACACTAAATGCCACTGAAGCTATTGTTGATATGTTAAACAAAGAGTATGGCGGTTCTAATTTTAGAATAATCGTATTTGAACCCACTACAACGGTTCCGACAATAACAGAAGAAAAAAAGGAAGAAAATATATTGGATAGTGAAGAGGTAAAAAAAGGAAGGCATAGATTATCGAGACATGAAATATATGATAAATTATTTAGTGTTATGAATTCACCCAACGAATATTATTTAATGTTAATTATATCTACAATTGTAGCTTCAATAGGGCTTTTGAGAAATGATGTGACCATAATAATTGCATCTATGATTATCGCACCACTATTAAGTCCAAATATATCTCTTTCATTTTCTATCGGTGTTGCAGATTGGGAGTTGGCAAAAAAATCATTGCATAATTTATTTTTTGGAATTGGGCTGGCATTGGTATTTTCCATATTGTTGGGATTTCTTGCCCCCATATCGATAGATAATCCTCAAATATCATCGCGATTATCAATAGGTTTGATGGATGTTGTTATAGCATTGTGTGCGGGGGTTGTCGGTGCTGTTTCTACGGCTTCGGGCATATCTTCTGTGGCTATTGGTGTTATGATAGCCGTGGCATTACTGCCCCCATTGGTGGCGTTTGGATTAATGGTAGGTTCTGGACATGCTATTGAGGCAATTCCAATATTATTATTATTTGTTATAAATATAATTGGAGTAAATTTGTCCTCCATATTGGTATTTTATGCATATGGTATATCCCCATATAAATGGTGGAAAAAAGAAAAAGCTAAAAATTTAACAATTATTTCAGTTATGTTATGGTTTTTGCTTTTATTTTTGGTGGTTATGCTAATATCATATTTAAAATATTAATGTTTTATATTATTATGATTATAATATTATACATATTATAATTAATACTAATTTATCATTGGTGGTGAAACTATGGGAGTAAGAAATCCTGTTGTGGCTGGTGCATTTTATCCATCAGACCCAAATGAATTAATTGAAATAATAGAATACTGTTATTTTCATAAATTGGGGCCTAACACAATCCCAATAGGTGGAGAATATAAAAAGCCTGTTGGAGTGATTGCCCCTCATGCAGGTTATATTTATTCGGGAGCTCCTGCTGCATATTCATATAGTGCTATTTCGGAAAGAGTTAGCGGGGATATCACGGCAATAATAATTGGCCCAAATCATACTGGATTAGGTGAAGGAGTTTCAGTTATGGACGGCATATGGAAAACTCCTTTGGGAGATGTTTCCACAGATACAGAATTTATCGATAAATTATGGAAGGAATGCGATGTAGTAGAATTAGATGAACTGGCACATAGTAGGGAACATTCCATAGAAATTCAACTACCATTTTTACAGCATATTGCATTAAGACAAAGCGTAAAATTTAAAATTGTTCCAATTTGTATGGCTATGCAGGACTATGAAACTTCAATGGATGTTGGGTATTTTATAGCAAAAATAGCTAAGGAATTAAATAGAAATGTAATAATTATAGCATCCACTGATTTTAGTCATTATGAGCCACAGGAAAATGCTTCAAAAAAAGATGCTTTAATCATAAAAAATATATTGGCAATGGATGAAAAAAGTTTATATTCTGATGCCATAACCTACAATATATCTATGTGTGGATATGGCCCCACCATGGCAATGATTAGGGCAATGAAGGAGCTTGGTGCAACTACCTCAAAATTGTTATCCTACTGCACTTCGGGAGATATTACTGGGGATTATTCTTCTGTTGTAGGATATGGTTCGCTTTTAATAGAGTAAATTATATAATTATAATATAATTATATTAATATACATATATAAATATATAATTATTTTAAAAAAATAATATTCAAAAAAATAACTTACAACAAAAAAAATAATATGGGGATACTGGGATTTGAACCCAGGTCTAGGGATTTCTCCTGCATTAGGTTTTAGTCCAAATCCATATAGGCACTTGGAGTCCCCAATGATAGGCCAGGCTACACCATATCCCCGAAAACAAATATAATTAAAACAATTATCAATTAATACAATTGTATTAAACATTATTATAGAACCAATAAGATATATATATACTTTTCGGATGGAATATTATGAACGACAAAAATAATAACATAAATATTATAAAAATAGGCGGTAGTTTAACATATTCGGTAAATGAATTATTGAATAAATTAAAAGATTTTTGCAACACAAGTGGTAAAAAAATAATAATTGTTCCCGGAGGAGGGCAGTTTGCAAATGTTGTCAGGGAGCTCCATGAAAAAACAGAATTAAATGAGGATGGCGCCCACATGCTTGCCACAAAATCAACTGATTTAATTGGGCTTTATTTTTCAGAAATATCTGGAATCACAGCAGTAGATAATTTATATGATGCTAAAAAAATATTAAATAAAGAAAATATTGTAATAATACTACCTTCAAAAATTGTATTGGCCACCGAGGAGCTCCCCCATTCATGGGAATTAACCTCCGATTCAATATCTGCATATATTGCCAAATGTTTGGATATTCATAGCATAATTATAGCTACTGATGTAGATGGTATATATACAACATATCCTGAAGGAAAACTATTAAATACTATAAATGTTAAAACCCTTAAAGGCTTTACTTCTGTTGATAGTTATATATCGACAATGTTATTGAAACACAATATTGAGTGCTTTGTAGTTAATGGGAAGCACCCAATGAGAATAATAAATATTTTAAAAAACAACAGTGATATATGCACAAAAATTACAATTGATTAACATAAATTAATCGGGTAATTATCATATATGTTGTTATATAATTGTGCATATGTCAGGGACATAAAACACACTATAAATTAACTTATTTGCTCGTTAGTAGTATGTCTATTGATGATTACGAACTATAAAATATACATAAATATATCTAACATATTGATATAAAAAATATAAAAAATACCATTGGTGATTATATGAAATATAAATGCACATCTTGTCATGCAGAGATTGCTCCAAGGGAACATGCCGCAAGGTTTTTATGCCCGAACTGTGGAGAAGTAGAATTAGTAAGATGCGAAAAATGTAGAAAATTAAGTAATCCATATAAATGTGGAAAATGTGGATACGAAGGACCATAAAATAGAGAAATGGGATATTTAATAAAATGGATATAATAATATTAAATATATTGTCGATATTGAAATAACTTAGATGGTGAAAACATGGGAATTGTTATGGTAAAATTAAAAGTAATGCCTGTAAGTCCAGAAGTAAATAAAGATGAATTGTCTGCTAAAATAAAAGAAACCGTAGAAAGCATGGATATAATATGTAGAAACATAGAGGTAGAACCATTGGCTTTCGGATTATATGCAGTATTTCCACTTATAGAAATGGAAGAAAAAGAAGGGGGAACAGAACCTGTTGAGGAAGCACTGGCTAACTTAGATGATGTTGAAAGTGTAGAATCTGTGGAAGTTTCATTAGTATAATTTTAAAATTAAAATTTGCATATTTGTAGTCTATGGTTTTTTATTGGATATATTAATATTTTATTAAAAAATTATAATTCGAAACATTTATTCTAAATCTGTAATTATATGTGGTGTTTGCCATTATACTACTATTTAGCACTATATATGATATAATAACTCATTATATTAACCATATAGGAAAAATATGATAACACATATAAACAAGATTGAGCATATAAAAGAAGTTGTTAAATTTGTGGAAAATAGTGGATACACCATAAATATCCATACAAATAATAAACTAATTATGGAGATTGGGACTGATAGGCCTGATTTTCTATCAAAAAACACGATAGGGAATGTAAAAATTCACTATATAAACAGCACCAAATTAATGGCAAAAATAGGCATTGAATTGTTGAGGTAGTAAAAATGAGTAAGTTAAATTATAAAGTAGAAACAGACCCTAATAAAACTGCAAGAGCTATGGGTAGATCATTGAGAATTTCAAGAAAACATACCATTGAAATTTGTAGGGAAATAAGTGGTATGAAATTAGATAAAGCTATTGCATACCTAAATAGAGTAATTGAGTTAAAACAAGTTGTTCCATTTAAAAGGCATGGAAAAGATGTTCCGCATAAAAAAGGAAAATATGGATGGACAGCAGGTAGATTCCCTCAAAAAGCATCTACACAAATATTAAGTGTTTTAGAAAATGCAAAGAAAAATGCAGAATACAAAGGTATGAATACAGAAAAATTGAGAATAAAACACATATCCTCAAATAAAGGATTTACAATAAAAAGACACATGCCAAGAGCATTTGGTAGAGCTTCGCCAAAAAACCAAGAAACAGTTCATGTTCAAGTTATATTGGAAGAATTTTACTAATAAACATATATATACACATGATACAGGATTATTTTAAATCGATAGGTGAATTAAATGATTGAAAGAACATTTATAAAAGAAAATGTCATGGAAACCTTGGTTGATGAATACTTAAAAAATAAATTACCAAGAGCAGGATACAGCCACATGGATGTAAAAAAGACTCCAATAGGAACAAGAATAACAGTATTTGCTGAAAAACCGGGTTTCGTAATTGGAAGAAAAGGTAAAATGGTAAAAGAATTAACCGAAACAATTGCAACAAAATACGGCGTAAATAAACCTCAAATAGAAGTAAAACAAATAGAAAGCCCTGATTTGGATGCAGGAGTTGTAGCTCAAAAAATAGCTTCCTCCCTTGAAAGAGGAATGCATTTTAGAAGAGTAGCACATTCAGCTATTAGAAGAGTTATGGCACAAGGTGCAAAAGGTGTTGTTGTAATTGTTTCTGGAAAATTAACCGGGGAAAGGTCAAGAACAGAAAAATACATGGAAGGATACATGAAACACTGTGGAGAGCCATCAGAGGAATTAGTAGACCAATGTCATAAAATTGCAAAATTAAAACTTGGTGTGGTTGGAGTTACAGTTAAAATAATGCCTCCAGAAATTACACTTCCTGATGAAATTGTTATAAAAGATGTGCCAAGTAAAACCACCGTAGAAACAGTGGAAGAATAAATAAAATATAATTAACTATTATTGGTGAGAATATGGCTATATTAAGAGCAAGCGAAATAAGAGAAATGTCTGCTTCTGAACTCAACGACAAATTAGTTGAAATAAAAAAGGAATTGATGAAGGAAAATTCCAACAAAGCAACTGGTGGAGCTCCTTCAAATCCTGGTAAAGTTAAAGAGTTAAAGAGAACAGTAGCAAGAATTAAAACAATAATGAATGAAAAGAAATAAGCAATGCAATTATGCATTGTATCAAGGGGTGCAGTAATGCCTGAAATTTGTCCAGTATGTGGGCTACCAACAGAATTGTGCGTATGTGAAGAAATTGCAAAAGAAGAGCAAAAAATAAAAATATATGTTGCAAAAAGAAGGTTTGGAAAATTAATGACGGTTGTTGAAGGATTTGACGCAACTTTAATTGATGTTAAAGACCTTGCTAAAAAATTAAAAGATATTTGTGCCTGTGGCGGAACTGTGAAGAAAGATTCCATTGAATTACAGGGAGACCACAGAAGAAAAGTTGAACAGGCCCTTATAAAAATGGGATTCTCAAAGAATACCATTGAAGTAAGGTAATAATATTAAAATTAGTAAAAATATTTATGTGGTGTGTTCGGAGCTCCATGAAGAAAACTACGATATATGCGTAGGCTAAATATCGAACAAACTTTGAACGCACTCCATATATTATATTCTGTATAATTATTTAGTCGTCATAATCATAAAGTTTATATATGACCACCATATATGTAGGTTTTATACTATTTGATTACTTGATTATATACGACCTAAGGATGCTTAGGCACACCCTAAGGTTTATGCTGGGTAGAGGGACACCCAATGATTACTCCATACAATATATTAAGACATGAATTAATCGGATTAGATGTAGAAATTACTCAATCAACCAATAAGTCTCTGGTTGGACTAAAAGGAAAGATTGTATATGAAACTCGAAATACTATTAATATTGAGAGATTCGACAATTCCAAAGAGGTAATGATACCAAAAGATATCGCTGTATTCAAGTTTAAATTAAACGAAGAATACATTGAGGTTATTGGTGAATTACTGATGGGGAGACCAGAAGATAGGTTGAAGAGGAAAATTAAAAACATATATCCATATTAATCCTATTTTAAAGTCCCAACTATAATTCAAATTTCATTATATAGTATGCTTTCAAGATAAACAGTTATATCATAAATACATAATCGGCGTAGGCTAATTATGTTATTTTTAGTATAATTCAAAGCACTATATTATTTATTAAATTAGATGCATAGATATTTAGTATATTATTATAATATATATTTTCTATATTTTAGGAGGAATATTATGAGAAACATAGGAATTGATGTAAAATCTCCTGAAAATGAGTGCAACGACAATGACTGTCCATTCCACGGCAATTTGCCTGTGAGAGGACAGGTATTTGAAGGAATTGTAGTCAGTGACAAAGGACATAATGCAATTGTAATTAAAAGAGATGTTGTAAGATACATCCCAAAATACGAAAGATACGAAAAAAGAACCACCACAATGGTTGCTCATTGCCCATCCTGTATTGACGCAAAGATTGGCGATAAGGTAAAAATTGCTGAGTGCAGACCAATAAGTAAAACTAAATCGTTCGTAGTTATTGAAAAAATAGAGCTTTCAGAATAAGGTGATTAGATGAAGGGATTTGGTTCAAAAGTCATAAGGTCATTACCTAATGGGGCAAGACTAATATGCGCCGACAACACAGGAGCAAAAGAGCTTGAAATAATAGCTGTTAAAGGCTATAAGGGTGTTGCAAGAAGATTACCTGCTGGCGGTGTTGGAAGTTTAGTATTTGTTTCTGTTAAAAAGGGAACGCCTGAAATGAGAAAACAGGTATTACCTGCGATTATCATTAGACAGAAAAAAGAATATAGGAGACCAGACGGTTCAAGAGTTAAATTTGAAGATAATGCCGCTGTAATCGTAACTCCCGAAGGAAGCCCAAAAGGTTCAGAAATTAAAGGACCAGTAGCAAAAGAAGCTGCGGAAAGATGGGCAGGAGTTTCAAGATTGGCTAAAATAATACATTAAAAAGACATGTGGTGAATATTATGGTTTTGACAACTTCAAAACAGCCAAGAAAACAGAGGAAAGCATTATATAATGCTCCACTCCATGCAAGAAACAAATTGATGAGTGCAATGCTCTCAAAAGATTTGAAAGAAAAATATAACAAAAATGCACTTCCCGTAAAAACAGGAGACACTGTAAAAATACTCAGAGGAACCTTCAAAGGAATAGAAGGGGAAGTATCAAAAGTAGATTACAAATCCTATAAGATATATGTTGAAGGAGCAGTAAATAGAAAACAAGATGGAAATGAATCTCTCTATCCGATACACCCATCAAATGTTATGATTGTTAAGATGGACGATTCTGACGATAGAAGATTTAAATTTTCAAATAAATAATTGATGAATTGAAGAATTATATGAAGGTGCGAATATGGCAAATAAAGGACCAAGGAAGCATTTGAAAAGACTACCCGCTCCAAAAAACTGGCAAATTTCAAGAAAAACCAATAAATATACTACAAGACCATCCGCAGGACCTCATGCAATGGGGAGCTCCTTGCCGTTATTGTTGGTTCTTAGAGATTTATTAGGTTATGCCGATAATGCAAGAGAGGCAAAAAAAGTTATTAAAATGGGTAAAGTGTTAGTTGATGGAGTAAAAAGAAAAGACCACAGATACCCGACAGGTTTAATGGATGTAATATCATTACCTGATGCAAATGAAAGCTTTTTGGTAGTATTGGATGAAAAAGGTAGAATTAAATTAAATAAAATAAAAGATAACACTAAAAAGTTATGTAAAATTGAAAATAAAACTGTTATAAAAGGCGGACACATTCAGTTAAACCTTCACGATGGTAGAAATCAAATAGTAAAACTTGCCGATGCTACAAAAGCTGAGGAAGATATTTATAAAACAGGAGATTGTGTTATTCTCTCTATTCCAGAACAGAGCATAGTAGGACATGTTCAGTTTGGTGAAGGAAAATTGGCATACATCACAGGCGGTAAACACGTAGGCGATTTTGCAAAAATAATAGGTATAGAGAAAAAACAATTATATCCTGATATAATTACACTTGAAACAGAAAACGGAGAGCAGTTCAAAACCATTAGAGACTATGTTTTCATAGTTGGTGACGACAAACCTGTTATTTCAATGTAATGAAGTGAATATAAAATATATACAATAAATATACGGTGGAAACATGAACTTCCAAGAAGCATGGGAAAAACAGCCTATGAGTAAGCCTAGAATAGAGAAGGTTACTGTGAATATGGGGGTAGGTGAGAGTGGGGATAAATTACTCACTGCTGAGAAGGTTGTTAGTGAAATTACCGGTCAAAAACCCGTAAGAACATTGGCAAAACAAACAAACCCTGCGTTTAACATTAGAAAAAAACTTCCAATTGGTTTAAAAATCACATTGAGAGGTAAAAAAGCAGAGGAGTTTTTAAAAGATGCTTTTACGGCATTTACAGCATCAGGAAAACAACTATTCACCTATTCATTTGACAAAAGAGGAAATTTCTCATTTGGTATTCCAGAACATATAGACTTCCCAAATCAAAAATATGACCCATCAGTTGGAATCTATGGTATGGATATATGTGTAACCTTTGAAAAACCAGGATACAGTGTTAAAAGAAGAAAAGCTAAAAGAGCAAATATTCCAGCGAAACATCTAGTAAGCAAAGAAGAAGCTATTAATTATATCGAAACTATATATGGTATAAAGGTAGAGCAGGAATAATTTTGAGTAATCTCTTATATTGTAAAAAGGAGCTCCTCGGAGCATAAATAAAAAGTTGGTGAAACGATGGCAAAAACACCATTCAAGAAGAAATACGGATATGGTTCAAAAATATGCAAGAGATGCGGTAAAAATGGACCAGGAATTATAAGTAAATATGGAATAAATATGTGCAGACAATGCTTTAGGCAGTTAGCATCGGAATTAGGATTTAAAAAGTATGATTAAATAAATTAAGGAGGTATCAATATGAGTCTAATGGACCCACTTGCGAATGCATTGAACCACCTATCCAACTGTGAAAGAGTAGGAAAGGATGTGGCATATGTTCAGCCAGCATCAAAGCTCATAGGTAGAGTATTTAAAGTTATGCAGGATAAAGGATATATGGGAAACTTTGAGTATATTGAAGATGGTAAAGCAGGAATCTACAAGGTAGAATTAACAGGACACATTAATAAATGTGGAGCAGTTAGACCAAGATATGCTGTTAAAAAAACCGAATTTGAAAAATTCGAAAAAAGATATTTGCCTGCAAAAGGATTTGGTTTATTGATTGTAAGTACGCCAAAAGGATTAATGACCCATGACGAAGCAAAAAGTAATGGATTGGGTGGAAGATTAATATCCTATATATACTAAAATTAAAGTTATAATACTAAGGAGGTATGGTTAATATGCCAGTAGCCGCTATTATAAGGGAAGAAATAGAAATTCCTGAAAGTGTGACCATTGAAGTAATTAACAACGAAGAAGTAGTTGTTAAAGCTGGTGGGAAAGAACTTAGAAGGATACTATCGTACCCTGATGTAGTTATAAAAAAAGAAGACAATAAAGTAGTAGTTGAAAGTCTTTACCCAAGGAAGAAACAAGCTGCAATTATTGGAACTTTCGCATCCCACATAAAAAATATAATTACAGGAGTAAGCGAAGGATTCGAATATAAGATGAAAATAAGATATGCCCACTTCCCTATGAAAATCAGTGTTAAAGGTAATGAAGTAATTATCGATAACTTCTTGGGAGAAAAACACCCAAGAAAAGCCACAATTATGGAAGGAGTTAAAGTTAAAGTTAGCGGAGAAGATGTAATTGTTACTGGAATAGATAAGGAAAAAACAGGACAGACCGCTGCAAACATTGAACAAGCAACAAGAGTTAGGGGAAGAGATACCAGAGTATTCCAAGATGGTATCTACATAGTGGAAAAAGCAGGCAAAGTATTGTAAGATTAGTGAATCTACATAAAATGTGCATAACCAAGTTATAGTATGCCCAATATCCCCAATAATAATTAAACGATATTGGTTTTATTTATCCTTGGTAGAGTGTAATTCGTTCGTAGATTTGCTACAAATAATATGTGTAAATTAAAGATAAATAATAAATATATAATAAATCTTTGATTTGCCTAGTATCGAAAAAACGGTGGTCTCATGAGTAAAAAGAGATTAATGAGATTAAAACTCAAAATGAAACAGAAAAAACCTGATTTCAAGAGACAGGAATGGTTCAAATGTAAAAGAATCGGAACAAGTTGGAGACGAACAAAAGGTCTTCACAGTAGTATGAGGAAACAATTGACCCATAGGTCTGCTATTGTTAAAATTGGATACAGAAGTCCTGTTGAAGTTAGAGGATTACATCCATCAGGTTTGGAAGACATAATTATACACAATGTAAAGGAATTAGAAGCATTAAACCCTGAAATTCAAGGGGCAAGAGTAGCTTCAACTGTTGGTAAAAGGAAAAAAATAGACATAATAAAGAGAGCAGAAGAATTGGGAATCAAAATATTCAATATATCCAAAAAGAAACAGGATGAATTATTGAATCCTAAGGCAGAGGAAGTAGCGGAAAATCCTGAAACCGAAACAGAAGAAACAGAAACAGAAGAAAATTAATAATAAAATATTATTATTCTTATAGGTGGTATAATGGATATATCAACCCAAAGAAGAATTGCATCCGATGTATTGGATTGCGGTATTGATAGGGTATGGATAGACCCTGAGAATTTGGACAAGGTTAAATTTGCCATAACCAAAGATGACATCAGGGCATTAATAAAAGACGGTATTATTGTTAAGAAACAGAAAAAAGGGATTAGCTCAGGAAGAGCTAAAAAATTGAAAGAACAGAAGAGGAAAGGAAAGAGGAAAGGACAGGGTTCAAGAAAAGGGGCAAAAGGTGCAAGAACACCTAAAAAGAGGAAATGGATAAACACAATAAGACCATTAAGATGTATGTTAAAGGAGCTCCGAGAAGAGGAGTCAATTGAAGTATCATCTTATAGAAAATTATATAGGATGGCAAAAGGTGGGGCATTCAGAAGTAAAAATCACATGAAATTATACATGGAAGACCACGACCTTCTTAAATAAATAATTGAGGTGCAAATATGGCACACGGTGCTAAATATAGGGTCCCTTTTAGAAGAAGAAGGGAAGGAAAAACGAATTTCAGATTAAGATTAAAGTTATTATTGTCAAGAACACCAAGATTAGTTGCGAGAAAATCATTAAATAATATAGTAGCTCAAATTGTTGAATATGATGAAGTTGGAGATAAAATTGTTGTTTCTGCACATTCCAAAGAAATTGTAAAATTGGGATATAAAGGACACTGTGGAAATGTTCCAGCAGCATATTTAACTGGATTGTTATTGGGTAAAAAAGCACTTAAAGAAGGAAATGAAGAAGCAATTCTTGATTTAGGACTAAACAGTGCTACAAAAGGAGCAGCTGTTCTTGCTATCTTAAAAGGAGCTGTTGATGCAGGTATGGATATTCCACACAGTGAGGAAATACTTCCTGGAGAAGATAGAATAAATGGTTCCCATGTGAAAGAATACGCGGAGCTCCTTAAAGTAGAAGACGAAGAAAAATATAATAAACAGTTTTCAAAGTATTTGAAAAACGGATTAAATCCAGAAGATTTGCCAGAACACTTTGAAGAAATAAAAGAGAAGATTCTCAGCTTATAATGGTGATTACAGTGGCGGCTGAAAAAAAGAAATTTAATGTAGATGCTTGGGAACCTAAAACCCAGGTTGGAAAAAAGGTAAAAGAAGGAACCATTACAGATATAGATTATATAATTGATAATGGCCTTCCTTTATTGGAGCCTGAAATTGTTGATGCCCTTTTACCTGACCTTGAAGAACAAGTTTTGGATGTATCTCTTGTTCAAAGAATGCATAAATCAGGTAGAAGAGCAAGATTTAGGGCTACGGCAGTAGTTGGAAACAGAAACGGGTTTGTCGGAGTAGGAATGGGCAAATCAAAAGAAGTAGGTCCTGCTATTAGGAAAGCTATTGCCCATGCAAAACTATCACTGATTAAAGTAAGAACTGGATGCGGTTCATGGGAATGCGGTTGTGGAACAGCTCATTCAATTCCATTTGCAGCAAAAGGTTCATGCGGTAGTGTAAAAGTTGAATTACTCCCTGCACCAAGGGGAGTAGGATTAGTAGCAGGAAATGTTGCGAAAGCAGTGTTGGGTCTCGCAGGTATAAAGGACATTTGGACCAAAACATTTGGAGACACAAGAACAACCTACAACTTCGCCATTGCTACATTTGATTCACTCAATAATCTTAACTTTGTTGGGTATTTGCCAGAGCATAAAAAGACTTTGGGAATTAACGAAGGAAGAGTATAATCAATTGAAAAAAATATATCTTCCTTAAATGTTTATAATTTATGGATATATTTTTATTTGCATTTAATTGAATTTTAATGTAAAAACCCTTCAATTGATATTGTATGTTAGATCTATATTATAATTAAAATATAGATTATAATTCATAACATATTATTTTAATAATATTGATGTTGGATTTGCTAATAGTGGAAAAATATATTAGATTATTATTTTATATGTGCTGGATAGATATGTATAAAATAATATTTTATCTTTAATAATAAAGGTGATTAATTTATGGCTTACGCAGTTGTAAGAATCAGGGGTAGCGTAGGTGTCAGAGGGAGTATTGCAGATACTCTTAAAATGTTAAGGTTACACAAAGTAAATCATTGTGTAATAATCCCAAACACCGAAACATACAATGGTATGATAAATAAAGCAAAAGATTTTATTACCTACGGTGAAATCGACAAAGACACCCTCATAAAAATGATATTAAAAAGAGGAAGATTATCCGGAAATAGGAGAATCGACCAAGAAACAGTTAAAGAATTAATGGGCATGTCAGTTGAAGAATTGGCTGAAAAAATCGTAAACGAAGAAATTCTTTTAAAAGATACACCCATAAAACCAGTATTCAGATTACATCCTCCAAGAAAAGGACATAATAAAGCAGGAATTAAAAAGTCCTTTACAGTAGGTGGAGCTTTGGGATACAGGGGAGAAAAAATAAGCGAATTATTGAAAAAAATGATTTAATATTTATTTTTTTTTCGTTATATCCCGTATCGTAAGATATGGTTAATAACCATTTCATACATCAGGTGATTACCCTATGATAAGAAAAAGTAAAAAAATAACAAAATTAAGAGGAAGTAGAACCTGTGGTTATGGAGCTGCTAAAAAACATAGAGGGGCAGGCCATAAAGGAGGTAAAGGTTTAGCTGGTGTTACAAAACATAGATGGATTCACACAGTTAAATACATGCCAGACCACATAGGTAAATATGGTTTCAAAAGACATTCCAGTTTAATAAAAGAGTTAAAAGTAATTAACTTGGGGCAGTTGGATGAAATCGTATCTAAAAACAAAGAATCCTTTGAAATAGTAGATGGAAAAATTGTAATTGACATTACCACATTAGACTATGAAAAGGTTTTAGGAAAAGGTAAAATAACCTGTCCTATGATAATAAAAGCAGTAGAATTCTCAGAAAGTGCAAAAGAGAAAATAGAATCTGCTGGTGGAGAATTTGTTGAATTATAATTTATTAAAAAAAATTCCCATTTTTTTATTATTATTTATCATTTTTAACGATGATAAATATTATAATTCTAATATTATTATTTTTAAATTTAATGTATTTAAATATGTCGAAACATCTTTTTTTAATATTTGTCCTTTTTTTAATATTTGTCGCTATTTTTATTTAATTTTACACGATTTACGATTGTGGCGCTGTTCAAAAAGCTTTTAAGTTTTGTAAGTATGAAAAGATTAGTTTATTATGTATTTCAATTAGCTAGGGCTCCATGCAGGGAGCTCCTTAACAGGCATCATATATTTATATTATATTTTCATATTTCTATTTAATAATTAATATTGGGTGATAATTTGGAAGAATTTCTAAAAAAAATAAGACCAATTCTTGAATATATTCCCGAGGTGCAAAGACCTATACGGGAAATAACATTTAAAGAAAAATTAAAATGGACGGCTTTGGTCTTAATAGTTTATTTTTTGATGGGAACCATTGACATATATACCGCAGGGGCAACAATTCCAGCCCAATTTGAATATCTACAAACAATATTTGCATCAAAAATAGGAACATTAATTACGCTAGGTATTGGACCTATTGTTACAGCAGGTATTATAATGCAGTTATTGGTAGGTTCTGAGCTTATAAAATTAGATTTATCAAAACCAGAAAATAGAGCCTCATTCCAAGGACTTCAAAAATTATTTGGTATATTTTTATGTTTTATGGAAGCAATAATGTTTGTTAGTGTTGGAGCATTTGGAGCATTATCTGGGAGCACAATGTGGTTAGTAATAGCCCAAGTTGCACTTGGTGCCATATTGGTAATATATTTAGACGAAATAGTTTCAAGATATGGTATTGGTTCGGGTATTGGATTGTTTATTGCAGCGGGAGTTTCTCAAACAATATTTGTTGGGGCTTTTGGGCCTGGCGGGTATCTTTGGAAATTCTTTGATGCCATGGTTCAAGGGGCAATTGGAACAGCATTTGAGTTTTTACTTCCAATATTGGGAACAATAATAGTTTTCCTAATAGTAGTATATGCTGAAAGTATGCGGGTTGAAATTCCACTTGCACACGGTAGAGTTAGGGGTGCAGTTGGAAAATATCCTATAAAATTTATATATGTATCAAATTTGCCGGTAATTCTTGCAATGGCATTATTTGCAAATGTCCAATTAGTTGGGTTAATGGTGCAAAGTAAATTGGGTTACCCATTACTTGGTAGTTTTGTAGATGGTAGGGCAGTAAGTGGGATTGCCTATTATTTTGCTACTCCCTATGGATTAACAAGCGTTCTTGCAGACCCGATTAGGGCAATAATATATACAATATTAATGATAATATTTTGTATAATATTTGGTATGTTCTGGGTTGAAACATCTGGATTAGATGCAAAATCCATGGCAAAAAAAATGGGAAGTATGAATATGGCAATTAAAGGATTTAGAAAATCCAATAAATCAATTGAAAATAGATTAAAAAGATATATATTGCCAATAACTGTAATGAGCTCCGCATTTGTTGGGCTGTTAGCATCGGGTGCAGATTTTATGGGGGCATTAGGTGGGGGAACAGGGGTATTACTTACAGTATCTATTGTATATAGAATGTATGAACAGCTTGTTCAGGAGCAAGTATCGGAGCTCCACCCCGCACTTGGAAAATTCTTGAAAAAATAAATTTTAATTAAAAATATAAATATTTTAATATTTAATATTTAATATTTAATATTTTTAAAATGAATTCCATGAAAATATGATGTTTTCAAAGGAAATTATAGTAAATTTCCTAGTGGAAATGATTATATAATATTGCAATTAATCCGCATAACATAGATAAAAACCACACAACAAATACAATATTGTATTCTTTCATTGGTTTTTTCATTAAAAGGCATCTCATAATAGATAAATATCCTCCATCAACGAATAATTTTCCCTCTTTATTGATTTTAGTTGGGCTTTGTTTTTCTCTGTTTGTAAATCCAGTGGATAACTTTAATAGTGCATCAATGAAATGTGGCAACATAATTATAATAAGTTCGGGAATAAGATTTTTCCAAATTGCAACAGTTGCCAAAAATGCACCTATTGGCAGAGTTCCGACATCTCCGGGAAATACTTTCGCAGGATATTTATTTAATAAAAATAATCCAAAATAACAGGATACAAATATCATAACAACATTAAATCCAGAAATATCCCCATTTAATAACAAAATAAGCCCTAAAAATATTGCAGAAATTATTCCTACTCCAATTTCAAGCCCATTAAATCCTGCAAGCATATTTGTAAAATTTGAATATATTGCAATCCCCAACATAGCTATTATCGTATGAATAACATCTAAACCCAAAAATAGGCTAACTGGAATACCAACAAGACTCATAGCTATAAATTTTACCTTCGAGGACAATTTATAAATGTCGTCCAATGTTCCAATTATTCCAGATAATAACAATACAATTGATAACAATGGGGCATAGGCCAATAAAATTAATGAACTCAACGATACAGGAATAATTCCTCCCATTTCTGCAATTTTCTTGTTATTTTGTTTATGCAAATCAATACCATATTTATAATTTACCATTGTTTTTATAAAAATATTTATAAATATATATGACAATAATCCAAATAATAAATAAGATATAATATAATATGCATAACTACCAATATCATAAATCATAATAATCACAATATAAATTTTATCTAGTATGTTCGAGAACATCTTTATAGCTAATCTTTGATTTGCTTAACTTTGTATTAATGGATGTCATAGGTAATTATTATGGGTATTTTAAGAATATTACATTTAATCATTTTGACCCATAATAAACAAATTTTCGAACACACTAATTTTAATATAATTAGTATATATTTTATTAAATAAAAACCATATGCATATAGTATGTTTGGGGGCAGTAAAAATTCCAAAGGAATTTTGACACTACTCGAAATGGAAAAGTTTGATTTTTCAAACATGCCCTATATAAAATTAGGTGGCACAATGGAACAAATTAAAAAAATAGCAAAATTCATAAACAATCACAGCTATTTAAAAACAATATTGATTGTATTGGTTATAGCATTAATGAGTTTTCAATTAAGAGCTCAACCTGCTGACATGGGATTTACAGACAATCAGCAATTAAAAGAGATGTTTGCTGATGAAAATGGTAGAATGTATTTAATTGCATTAGACCCCTATTATTATCTTAGATTGGCAGAAAATTATAATAATAACGGACATTTGGGAGAAACACTAAAAGAAATTAATGGGGAGAAGGTTCCGTATGATACAATTCAATATGCTCCACCGGGACACCCTGCACCAAAAGATGTTCCTACAATTACAATGGTAACGCTGGCAGTTTATGATATTTGGCATTCATTTGATTCAACTGTGTCTATAATGAATGCGGCATATTGGGTTCCAGCATTATTGAGTATGCTGTTGGGAGCTCCTGTATTTTTCATGATTAGGAGAATTACCCAAAGCAATATTGGAGGAATTGTTGGAGCAACAATTATAAGCACAAGCCCAGCTTTATTATATAAAACATCAGCAGGATTTGCAGATACGCCGATATTTGAGGTTTTACCTATATTATTTATAATATGGTTTATTATGGAGGCAATCCACAACCAAAATAATTTAAAAAAATCTTTAATATTTGCATCACTGGCAACCATTGCAATGACTTTGGCAACTAAAATGTGGGCAGGTTGGTGGTATGGTTATTATATCTCCGCTGGATTTTTATTGATATACTCAATATATTCTATAATAATTAAAAAATATGACATAAAATCAATAGTAAAAGCTGAAAATATAAAAAGTATCCTTTCAATTGCAGGAATATTTATTATTGGAAGTGCATTATTAATATCATTATTATATGGCGTGGATACACTTATGGGGGGGATAATGTCTCCTATTGGTCAGCAAGCCGCCCTCACAACAACGGAACATGCATCAGGTTGGCCTAATGTATATACTACTGTTGCGGAATTAAATAAGGTAGATATGAACACAATAATAGGGAGCTCCGCAGGAAGTAAATATTTATTTGTGGCAGGAATTATCGGAGTATTGGCATCATTTGTATCTATGAGATATCGAGGTAAAAAAGAAGATAATATAATTAAATTTGATGTAAAATATGCCCTTATATTGGCAATTTGGTTGGCAATAACATTTTATGCGGCAACAAAAGGAAATAGGTTTATTGGATTAATGGTTCCACCATTATCAATAGGTATCGGAGTATTTGCGGGACAACTTGATAATATTATTAAAATAAGAAATGATGATTTAACAAAATGGATTTTATATCCGATAATTGGATTATTGGGGCTTATTAGTATTATCGGAATAAAGTCTGAAATATTAAATATATTATTGCCTACAACCTATGTTCCTATTGCGGCATATGGGTTTTTGGCATTAGTGGCAATACTTGCTATTTATAAAATGGTAGATATAATAGCTTCAAATAAAGATATGCAAATTAAAAAATTAATTAGTATATTGTTGGCAATAATATTGGTAGTTCCATCACTGGCAAGTGCAGTTCCGCTAGCAACTGTTCCAACTTATAATGATGGCTGGAAAGAAGGATTAGACTGGATAGCAACAGAAACACCAGATAATTCAGTAACTACCTGTTGGTGGGATAATGGACATATATATACATGGGCTACTCGAAAAATGGTTACATTTGATGGAGGAAGTCAAAATTCACCACGGGCATATTGGGTAGGAAAAGCATATTCTACTTCTGATGAAAAATTGGCAACAGGGATATTAAGGATGATTGCTACAAGTGGAGATAGTGCCTTTGATGGAAGTAGCATATTGATGAAAAAAACAAATGGCAGTGTTAAAGAAACCACCACAATATTAAATAAAATATTGCCATTAAATAAATCTTCGGCATATGCGGTATTAACTAACCAATATGGATTAACCGACGAAGAAACAAAAGAAGTATTGAATTTAACACATCCGGAAAATCCAAATCCTGATTATTTAATTACATACAATAGAATGACAGATATTGCATCTGTATGGAGTATGTTTGGTAATTGGGATTATGGTCTTCCAGCAGATACACCAAATGACAAAAGAGAAATGGGATTCTTCGCTAAAACTAATGGAGAGGGATATATGGTAAATGATACCTTAGTTGTAAAGGTTGTATCTCAAAATGATGGAAATTATATGGCAATGGATGCGATATTAATTCAAAATAATACAATGGACTCATATAATTTGGTGTATGATTTAAAAACACAAAAGCTTGTTAGTCAAAAACCATCACAATATCATAAAATAATAATTTATGATGGAACAAAGATACAAGAAAAACAATTCAACGAAAACGGAACATACAGTTTATTGATTAGACTAAATCCTGTTGGAAATAATAAATATTCTGCAAATGCTTGGATATCTTCGAAAAATCTTGAAAATAGTGTATATTCAAAATTGCATTTCTTTGATGGTGCAGGATTGGAAAATATGGCTCTTATTAAAGCCTCAATTGACCCAACAAATCAAGGAGTTCAACCAGGATTTAAAATATATAAAGTAGATTATGGAACTGAATATTTAAAATAATAAATAATATAACATCTTTTTATATTTTAAATTTTATCATATGTATGTTCTGGAACTTTTTACATTATAGTTTGGGAAATAATATTATATTTTATTATTTTACAGCGTATTTTTAAAATGGATTATTTTTATTTTTAAATTATATATATTTAAATTATCTCTAAATTTTCCAGGGAAATATTTATACGATCGTAAAAATCGCTTTGCGATTTTAAGATATTGGCCTTATTATTAATATTATTATATTACTTGGTATTGTTATTATTATATTATGGTGATTTTATGGTAGTCGAAGTTTTAAGGTTAGGCCATAGGTGGGGCAGAGATAAAAGAATATCCACTCATGTAGCCCTCACATCCAGAGCTCTGGGGGCCGATAAAATATTATTTGTAAGTAATGATGACCATGTAAAAGATAGTGTAAATAGAATAGTCGAACAATGGGGCGGTGATTTTAAGTTTGATGTGGTGGATTCTTGGAAACAATATATATGGTCATTCAAAAAAAACAATGGAATAGTAATTCATTTAACTATGTATGGAGAAAACATAAATGAAATAATGAAAAAAATAATAGAAAAAAGACAAGAAGGCAAAGACAGTAAAAATATATTAATAATTATTGGTGCGGAAAAAGTTCCAAAAGAGGCTTATGAATTGGCAGATTACAATGTATCGGTTGGAAATCAACCCCATTCAGAAGTTGCCGCAATAGCCATATTATTGGATAGATTATTTGAAGGGAGCTCCCTATATAAAGAATATCCAGATGCAAAAATAAAAGTTAATCCTTCGGATAGATATAAATCGGTCGAAATACGGTAAAAAATTATCTCAAAAAATCCAAAGATTTTTATACGATTTTGGGTGAAAATATGATGTTAAGCGATAATGATATAATTAAAGAAATTGATTCAGGAGGTTTGGTAATAGAACCTTTTAATAAAGAATTTGTTGGACCCTGCTCCTACGATATTACACTTGGAGATGAATTTATAGTATATACAGATGAAGTTTATGATTTAAAGAAAGAATTAAATCATAATAAGTTTAAAATAGAAAACTCCATAATGGTATGCCCATTATGTTATGAATTAGACGATGAAAAAATAGAATATTTTAAAAATAAATACGGCGTTGATGTTGTAGTTAAAGGTGGATTGCTTGGAACCACAACTGAATTTGTGGAGCTCCCCAATGATATATGTGCCCAGTATCAAGGTAGAAGTAGTTTTGGTAGGGTGTTTTTACAATCACACCAAACAGCGGGATGGATTGACGCAGGTTTTAAAGGTAAAATAACTCTTGAAATAGTGGCCTATGATAAGCCGGTAATTCTTTATAAAAATCAAAGGATAGGACAATTAATATTCTCTAAAACCCTAACGCCTGCAAATATTGGGTATTGTGATAGAAAAGGCTCTAAATATGGGGGACAAAATTCTGTAAATGCATCACTTATACACAAAGATGAAATATAAATAATATATTATAATATATCTAACATATTCTTGGTACTAAAAAAGAATAATAATATTTAATAGATATTTAACAGAAAATAAAAAATAAAATAAAGAGGATAAAATGTTTAACTCAGCGGAAATAATAGAAACAATTACAATGATAGAGCATGAGCACTTAGATATAAGGGCAACTACAATTGGAATTAATTTAATGGATTGTATTAGTGAGGATATTGATAAACTCAACGAAAATATATACAATAAAATAGTGGATAAGGCAGGAACGCTGGTGAAAACTGCTGAAACCGTATCAAAAAAATATGGTATACCGATAGTAACAAAAAGGGTATCCGTCACACCAATAGGTTCAATTATTGGAAGTGCAATAAAAAATCTAGAACAGGAGGATGCAATTAACTGCTGTGTAGAAGTTGGAAAAACACTTGATAAAGCAGCAAAAGATATAAATATTGATTTTATCGGAGGATACTCCGCATTAGTTCAAAAAGGAATGACAAAAGGAGAATTAGCTTTAATAGAGTCTATTCCTTTAATGATGAAAGAAACTAGCACAGTCTGTTCTTCAATAAATGTGGCATCTACGAAGGCAGGTATAAATTTAGATGCTGTTAAAAAGATGGGGGAAATAATAAAAGAAACCGCTACCACAACAAAAGATGCTCTTGGATGTGCAAAACTTGTAGTATTTGCAAATGCACCAGAGGATAATCCATTTATGGCTGGGGCATTTCATGGTGTAGGGGAAGGAGATGCCGTTTTAAATGTTGGGGTATCTGGTCCGGGTGTAGTTCGTGCAACAGTGGCAAGATTAGACAACAAAGATATCGGAACTGTATGCAATGAAATCAAAAAAACAGCATATAAAATTACGAGAATGGGGGAATTAATTGGAAGAGAAGTTGCAACTGATTTAAATATACCATTTGGAATTGTGGATTTGTCATTAGCTCCGACACCTGCACCAGGGGATAGTATAGCAAATATATTGGAGGAAATAGGGCTTGAAAGATGCGGAACACATGGAACAACAGCTGCACTGGCACTATTAAATGATGCCGTTAAAAAAGGTGGGGCAATGGCGGCTAGTTATGTGGGCGGTCTCAGTGGTTCATTTATTCCAGTTAGTGAAGATGCAGGAATGATAAGGGCCGTAAATGATGGGGCCCTAAGTATAGACAAACTTGAAGCTATGACCTGTGTATGTTCTGTTGGATTGGACATGATAGCAATTCCGGGAAAAACACCAGCTTCAACAATATCTGCCATAATCGCAGACGAAATGGCAATAGGAATGGTTAATAAAAAAACTACTGCGGTTAGGGTAATTCCAGTTCCTGGTAAAGATGTTGGTGATTTCGTTGAATATGGTGGATTATTGGGAACAGCTCCAATTATGCCTGTAAATGAGTATTCCTCAGAGGAATTCATAAACAGAGGAGGAAGAATACCTGCTCCAATTCAATCAATGTTAAATTAAAAATAAAATCTCAATAAAAAAAATAAATATATAATATGTAATGAAATATATATAATAGTAAAATAATATTTCATTACAACTAAATGAATAATCATATAAACCAAGGTTTTAAGATTATTTAATATATTTATTTAATATATATTATGGGTTGATAATATGTCAAAAAATAAACAGGATGCAGGATTAAGCACAAGTGCAGGACTTGTTAGATATATGGATGAAGATGCATCAAAAATAAAAATAGCTCCTGAAAAAGTATTGGGAATTACAATTTCGATAATGGTTCTACTGTTTATATTAAATTATGGGTTGTTGGCATAAATATTTTGGGAGCTCCCGGGGTTCCAATATTAACATATTTTTTTACGATATATTTTTAACAAATTACCATTATATTTATCATAATCAATATTATCAATATATTCAAAATCAAAATATTTTTTTAATTCTTTTCCAAGGTCGCCAGACAATATAAATTTAATATTTTTATTGGAAAGATATTTTTTAATGACTTTTGACAATTTTTCAATATTTATTTCTTCGCAAGTGCAACCAAAATCTCCGCCAATTAAAATATATCCATTTTTATTATCAAAATCATTTATAAACTCGTTTATAAAATCATTAATTGTATTATCTATTGATTTTACATTTAACCCAGGATTTATATTTTCAATTAAATAACAATTATTTTCTTTTTTAACAACATTCATTCTACCATTTATTTTAAATGATTTTATTTTATCGACAATGGTATCAATATCCATAAAATTTTTACAAATTTCAATCCCAAATAATGAATTTTCAATAAAATGACTTCCAAAAATGTTGTTATTAAATTCAACTATTTTATTATTATATTCATAACGAAGCGGATATTTTGATAATAACTCTGTTTTATTTATATCAATTACAGTATCTATATTTTCAAAGATATCTGATTTTAGTAAATTTTTATTAACGAATTTTTTATTTGCATTTTTTAGTGTGGAACATTTAGCCATAAAAGCATCTTTCCTTCCTTTTGCAATGGGATAATTTTCAAGTATATTTGTAATTGCACCATATTCGCAAGAAGTTAGCCCCAAAGATACTTCAAAAATGAAAATATCGTAAAAATCAATTTTATTTATTTCATTTAAGTAGTTAATACAATTTAATATTGAAACTGGTGCAATAGAACCTTTATTGCTGTTATTTAGATATGTGTTATATTCTTCCCTTAATATATGGTTAATTAGCTCCGTTGTTGTGGTTTTTCCTTTTACTCCTGTAATTTCTATAAATTTTTTATGTATGCTTCCATATTTTTCTTTTATTATTTCAGATGTGGCATCATGAAATGACATAAAATCCACATCTATGGGGCAGTGAATGGGGGCTATAATTTTATCATAATTATTAAATTTTGGTTCTTCTGTGGATTTTAAAATATTTATTTTATTAATTTCTTTGAAATTAATATTATTTAAAAAATTTTTTTCTTTATCTAATTTTCCGTATATGTCCCATATTGACACACCATAACCTAATTCAATATACTCTTTTGCCAACTCGGGAGCTCCGTGATTAACATCGATTATTAGCATAGACATAATGATACCTTTAAATTTTTTTAAGGAGCTCCTTTGGATAATCCGATAATGATTTCATCGTTCTATTGAGCCCCATCCCACAACCCAATCCAACTTTTTTTGCAAATTCTATGTCTATTAAATCGCTTGGAGCATGGGTATCGGTATTTATTACCGTTGGTATGTTGTATTTTTTGGCAATATTTTGAACGAATCCATTTGTTAAAGAATGTCCCCTTCTTGCCGTAATCTCTAAAAATATATTATTTTCTACAAGATTTTTAGCTGTTTCGTCGTCAATAAATCCGCCGTGTGCTAAAATATCCACATCGCCACATAATGAGGCATAATAATTAGTTTTTTCCTCAACTGGTTCTACTGGGGTTTCACCATGAACAACCACAATTTCAGCACCAATATCTTTACATTTTTTTGCCATTGTTTCAATTGATTTTGGAGGTATATGTGTGAGCTCCACACCAACTATTAATTGAATATCCCAGTATTTTTTTAGCTCCTCTTTTGCAAGGGTGGTTTTTTCAATCAATTCTTTATAATTACTTGCATCGGCATGGTCGGTTATTGCGATTGTTTTATGGTTTAAAACTATTGCCCTTCTAAGGAGCTCCGAAGGAATTAATTCACCATCACTAAAAACTGTATGGGTATGGAAGTCGTATCTCATTATATCGCCTTGATAAAGTATAGTCAATCTTCGAACTGTTTCACTATATTTTCGTAAATAGGACTATATTCTATCCAACTAATTATTTGGACAAATAAAGGGACAGTTTTTGAAGATTAACTATAATGATTAATTATTTATAATGATATTTTTATATTATTTTCCATATTATTTTATATTATTATTTCCTATTTATAATATATATTAATATTTATTTTAATCAAAATCAAGGTGAAATTATGCATAAAATTTGTGTTATAGAAGGAGATGGAATTGGTAAGGAAGTAGTTCCAGCAGCAGTATCCATATTAAAGGCAACAGGCGTAGATTTTGAATTTATAAATGCAGATGCAGGGGACGAAGTATTTGAAAAAACAGGAGTTGCTTTGCCAGAGGAAACAGTGAAATCCGCAAAAGAATGCGATGCCGTATTTTTTGGTGCAGCGGGAGAAACAGCCGCCGATGTAATCGTAAAATTAAGAAAAATATTAAATACTTATGCAAATGTTAGGCCTGTAAAGGCATACAAAGGTATAAACTGTTTAAATAGCGATATTGATTATATAATTGTAAGGGAAAACACAGAAGGATTATATAAAGGAATAGAGGCAGAAATAGCAGATGGAGTTTATACGGCTACAAGAGTAATTACAGAAGAGGCATGCGAAAAAATATTTAAATTTGCATGTAATATGGCAGAGGATAGGAAAAAACAAGGTATAAATAACGGCGAAATAACATGTGGTCATAAAGCTAATGTGTTAAAATTAACCGATGGAGTATTTAAAAATAAATTTTATGAAGTTGCTAAACAATACTCAGTAAAACCAGAGGATTATTATGTTGATGCCTTAAATATGTATCTAATAACAAGACCAGAAACATTTAATGTGGTTGTTACCTCAAACCTTTTTGGAGATATTTTATCAGATGGTGCAGCTGGAACTGTTGGAGGGCTTGGTATGGCTCCATCGGCAAACATCGGAGATGAATACGGATTATTTGAACCGGTTCATGGTTCAGCACCAGACATAGCAGGTAAAGGAATAGCTAACCCAACAGCTACAATTTTAACGGCAATATTAATGTTAAGATATTTAAATGAAAATGATGCAGCTGATAGGGTGGAAAAGGCACTTGAAGAAGTTCTTGAAAACAAATTAACCACGCCAGATTTAGGGGGAAGCTTAACAACGACACAAATGGCAGAAGAAGTTGCTAAAAGAGTTTAATTTATTCCAATAAATAAAAAATATAAATGGTGATTAAATGTATAATGCTACAATAATTATAAAATTGAAAAAAGGAGTATTAAACCCAGAAGGTAGAACAGTATTAAGAGCTTTGAACCATTTGGGATATGACGGCGTAAAAGATGCAAAAACCTTTAAATGCGTTGAATTAACACTTGACGGAGATAATGAGGAAGAAGTATATAATAAAGTTGATGATATGTGTAAAAAGTTATTGGCAAATCCTGTTATTCATGATTATGAAATAACATTAAAAAAAGTTGAATAAATTAATATTTTTTTATTTTTTTTAAAATGTTTTTTGGGAGCTCCCTTATAACAAAATGGAAACTCCTTCTAAAATGATAAAAAGATTAATTTTAAACATTAAAACAAACAAGATGACTTTATATTATTATTCGGCTTTATCTATTTTTAATAATACGGCATCTTCTGGTGAATAGTGCTTATATAGTAAATAAGCTAAGTTAAAGAACCCGGCAGAGATAATAAACAATATAATATGCAATAATATACCCCCATAATTTCTTTTCCAAACTTCCGCACTATCCTCCTGTCTTCTTTTTATATTATACCCCATTGCAAGATAATCGCTTATTTTATCCTCTAATTCAGTTTTATTTTTTACTCTCTGTATTCTTAAATTTGCCATAATATATCGCCTTTTATTTTTTATACTATTAAAAAAGAAAAATAGTTTTTTATTTTATACTATTTTTAAAGTGATATATGCTTTGAAAGTACATATATATCGAAAAAAATAAAATAAGAATTTATAAATATTATTTATTATTATATGCCTTTGAATTTCTTTTTAATAATTAAATTTATTCTTTCACACAAAACCCTAAAATCCTCCTCACTATGTCCAACGGTTATACTAACTCTTAACCTCTCCATACCTTTTGGAACTGTTGGATATCTAATTCCTACACAGAAGATATTATTTTTTATTAATTGTTCTGCAATATCCATAGTTTTTTCTTTAAAAATGAACGGATAAATAGGCGTTAAATTATTTTCCTCTATTAAATTATGTTCTTTAAAAATTTTATTTGCAAGCCCTATATTTTTTTGCAATTTTTTTGTTGGAGCTCCTTCTTCTATGAGCTCAAAACTTTTAATACATCCACTAACAACAGACGGCGGAAGGGAAGTAGAATATATAAAACTTCTGGAAGTATTTATAAGGTATTCAATCACTTCCTCAATACCACACACAAAACCCCCCAATCCACCAACAGCCTTTGACATCGTTCCTATTTGGATTATATTATCTGATGGTTTTAAATTAAAATGTTTTAACGAGCCTTTTCCATTTCCTAAAACCCCAGTGCCGTGAGCGTCGTCTATTATCAATATCCCATTGTATTCATCGGCAATCTTTTTTAATTTATCCAGTGGAGCAATATCTCCATCCATGGAAAATACTCCATCTGTGATGATGAATAAATTATTGTAGGAGCTCCTATTCTTTTCAATTAAATCAATTAAATTATCCATATCGCAGTGGTTATAAATTAAAACGGCTGATTTACTTAATTTGCACCCGTCTATTATGGAGGCATGATTTAATTTATCGCTTAAAATCAAATCTCCCTTTTTACATAATGCACTAATTACCCCAACATTTGTGGCATAACCTGAAGAATAAATTAAACTTCTTTCTGTTCCTTTAAATTCAGCTATCTTATGCTCTAATAATTGATGGTTTATATCTCCCGCCGTTAATCTTGAACCCGTTGAACCAAAACCATATTTTAATCCTCCCTCTTTTATGGCATCTATTATTTCCTTATTGGTTGATAAACATAAATAATCATTTGAAGAAAAATCTAAATAATTTTTGTTATTGTATGAATTATTTTTTCTTAAAAATCTGTATAAATTATTATCTTTTAATTTTTTTAATTGTTGTTGAAGCTGTGATTTTAGCATGATTTTTCCCTATGTCCGCTTTTAATTATTTAATAATATATGGTTTATTTTCCAATTTATAAATTAAATCCTCAATATTTGTATCATTTTTAACAAAAAATACCCTCCCCCCATTTTCGTTTTCTTGTTTTAAATTGGTAATTCTAAAATATCCGTTCTTTGTAGCCACATATCCTGTGGTATATGAATTATTATCAGAGGTGCATAACTCTGCAATTACTCCTAAATTTATTACCTTAGATGCTATTGCAATGGCATCAACTGTTCTATCTGTTCCAATATTGTTTTTTAAAATTTTTTCTTTTAATTCCTCTGTTGTGGAGATGTTTTTAACCCTTACACCTCTTTCTTTATCGGGCTCTAATCTTTCCCCATTTAAATTTAAAATGGGAGCTCCCCTCATTCCCCCATCATCTATTATTTTAAATGATTTTTCTATTAATTTATCGCTTATTCCTTCGTTTTTTAATAGGTTTTTTGCCACCCGCCTTGCATCCTCTTTATTTTTGCAGTTTATTGTTTTTATGGGCAATGCATCAATATAAATTATATCTTTTTTATTTATTTTATCAATCTTTATATTTATAAAATCGGGAGCTCCCAACTCATGCTCCAAAGCTCTTTTAATATATCCAGCGGTAATATTTTCAATATTTTCTTTTTCCATTACTATCGTTTCCGCCCCTGAAATGTGTTTATCTCCTTTTGATGCTCTCATTTTAATAGAGAATGCCATATTATCACCATTGTTATTTTTATTATATCATTATTCATTATATGATATAATATAATTGTCATGATTAATCATTATACTAAATAAGCCCAATCTGTCATTATTTATCATTAAAAACATTTGTAATGATTTATAATGAGCAAAAAGGTATATATATTAGTTTGTTAATAGTATAATATACAAGAAAAAGAATAATTGGGAAAAAACAAATATATGAGTGGGTGATTATATGGATGCAAGAATTACAAAACCTATGACAAATAGCGTTGTATTAAATAAAATCGTAAAAGATACAGAACTTATATCAAATGATATTAAAAGACCGTTTAGAGGGGACGCTTTAGTTAGTGTTATGGGTATGGTTGTAGGAGCTCTAACAATAGCTTCAATATTATTGTAAGATTATATTATTATTAGGGAGCTCCCTAATAGAGAGATGGACTATATTACTGTGATTATTTATTTGAGGGGTCATATATAATCATGGCATTATTTATACAAAAAGTTATTTTTGAACCTATTTTAAGTTTCATTTTATCCACATGGCATTTAACTACTTCACATATCAAATTTAAATTATTGGCATCTATTATTATTTGATAGGTGCATAAGCTTGAATGAAATATTTCTATTATTTTTCCAGAATACATATTTTCATTTCTATAATGGCATTTGCAGTTATTTATTATCATTATTTCTTCAGGCCTAACTCCAAGCAGTGCTTTTTTATATATTTGATTTTTGCTATTATCAATAAATTTGGTGATTCGTTTATCATTACCATTCAATTGAATGGTTATATTTTCATTTTTAAACAGATATATTTCTTCATTTTCATTTAATTGTTTTATAACCCTTCCATTTAATAAATTCCTTAAACCAGTAAATTTTGCCACAAATTCAGATTTTGGATATCGTAATATTTCTTTTATATTTCCCATTTGTTCGATTTTTCCCTTATTTAATATCGCTATATTGTTAGAAAGAGCAATAGCTTCATTAAAATCATGGGTAACATGAATAATCGTAGTTGTGGTATTGTTGGAATTATGGTATATTTCCCTTAATTCATATAATAATTCTTCATGTATCAATCTGTCCAATGAGCTTAATGGTTCATCAAGAAGTATTATTCTTGGTTCCATTGCAAGGGCCATTGCAAGAGATACGCGCTGTCTTTCGCCCATACTTAGATTTTTTGGATATCTGTTCAATAAATGTTTTATTTTTAATGTTTTTGCTATATTTTCGATAATTTCTATTTTATCATTTTTATTGCTATTATTTTTAATACCCAATTCAATATTTTTACTTATGGTTAAATGTGGAAATAAATATTTTCCATTACATAATGCAATATTTCTTTTATTTATTGGTTTGTTTGTGATGTCTTTCCCATCAAGAAGTATCGTTCCACTATCTGCTTTACTAAATCCCGCCATAATTTCCAATAGCGTAGTTTTCCCGCTACCACTTAGTCCAAGAAATATAAAATAATCATCATCTTTAATGGTAAGATTATCAATTTCCAAAGTAAAATCATTTAATTTCTTTTTTAAATTTTTTATTTCAAGCATAATTTCCGCTCTTTTTCATTATATATAGTTAATCTTCAATACTGTTCCTAATCCGTCCAATTATAATTGTTTCCTTTGGAAGCGATTTAAATCTCTAAATTTTACCTGTAAAATTTATACGACCTCATTAGGAGTTTTGAGAAATTATTAAATAAAATCTCTTCGAGATTTTATACAAAAGCATAGCGTTTGTAGATGAATTTCTCTGTTTTTAGTAATTATCGTAGATTTTAGCTTTTAATCGTAGCACTGAAAAAGACCGAAGAATTACTATACTTACCATTCCTACTGCCCTGCTTTTATTTTTCCTGCCGTTTTTTATTATTTTATTATTTTCCTAATTCGCAAAATCTCTCTATATTAAATAAATTTGCAACTCCTGCAATGGTGGTCCCATAAAATATTATTCTTTTATTGTATTTTTCTGCCAATTGCACTATTTCATTAAGAGTTCCATTTGCCGCTGTGCTACCTGTGCATAACACAATATCGGAGCTCCCAATTATGTGTTCATTCATATCTCCATGATAAATTATAGTTCCATGCTTTATCCTACCTACGGTTTCAAAATTTAAATCTGATACAAGAACGGCTTCGGCCCCAAATGTTTCAACCATCTGTTTTATAAATGCAGGTTGATATCCTATTATTCCAATTTTTATTTCGCCAATGTTTTTTTCAGGGAGCTCCTTTATTAAAAATTCCGAAAGTGCTTTGCCACATTTCTCAGGTTCATTACAGATGCAATGTTCGGTTCTATCAATTTTTTTTAAATATCTCATTATCGCATTAAGTGTGGCTATAATTTGGGGCATATTGTTGTTATCCAATACTTCCTTAATAGTTCCCTTAAATTCTCCGGTATTGCCTGTAAAGGCATCACCAACACAGCCTTTAAAAAATGCTCTTAATAGTGATTCTTTTGCATTTAATAATGGATAATCGTTTATATTTGTAGTATCTAGCTCCACATTTACGGGCTTTATTTCAATATTTTCATTTAATAGATTGTTTTCTTTTACAATTTTTTCAAGCTTTTCTTTAATTTGCATAATTTCACCATATCCCCATTCATTTTCATTATTGTTTTTATCGACATTATTATAATTATAGCCATCACAAGAAATATAAATGCTATTGACAATGCTAAATCCACATTTCCAATGGATATATTGAGAAATACGGCAATAGGCAGGGTTTCGGTTTTCATCTTTGTAGCTCCTGCAAGCATAAGAGTTGCACCAAATTCCCCCATAGCTCTTGCCCACGCAAGAATTATCCCGGCCATAACTCCATTTTTTGCCATTGGAAGCACTATTTTAAAGAAACTTTTAGTTTTACTTAATCCTAAACTTTGGGCAGTATATTCATATTTTTCATCTATTTCCTCAAATATGGCTTTTGATGTTTTTATTATAAATGGAGAGGCGACAAAGAATTGGGCAACCACTATTCCCGCGGGGCTAAATATTATATTAAATATATTGTCTGATATTGTCCTTCCAATTATCGTATCTCCAAAAAATACCAAAAGGGCAAATCCGGATACAAGCGGAGGAAGAATTACGGGCAAATCTATCAAGCTATCAACTACAATTTTACCTTTAAAATCATATCTTGCAAGATAATATGCCGAAGGAATTCCAATAATTGCTCCCATAATTGTAGCAATTGATGCCGTTCCAAGACTTAACTTAATGGCAAACCGTATTTCTTCAGATAATAATGCAGTTACAATGCTATCTGGTGTGGTTTTACCAACAATAGCCAAAATAATAAATAAAATTAAAGTAATAAAAATAAATAATAAAAACGACGATATTATATTAATTATATTCATAATATCCCCTATTAATTATATGTTATTTATGCATATTTCCCCGTTATGAGGATATTCTAACTAGATATGTATGATTTAAATCAATAATGGTTAATTGTCAATTATTTCAAATCCATATTTTTTAAATATCGCTTTTCCTTCGTTATTTACGAAATTATAAAATAATTCTGCATTTTTTCTATTTTCGGTCAGGCTCAATATTCCAATGGGGACGGTTTTTATCTTATTGTATTTCGAATCTATTGGAATTATGTCTACTTTATCGCTTGCAATGGCATCGGCCCTCCAAACAACGGCGGCATCGGCTTGATTTAACTCAACATACATTAACGCCTGTTTTACTGTGGCCCCCCTAACTACAACATTTTTTTCTATTTTTTGAGTCATATTTGGATTGTCATTTTCTGCATTTTTCAAAATCTTTTTAATCGTTCTACCAATTGCAATATTTTCTTCTCCAAGTGATATTTTTACATTTTCTTTTTCCAAATCCTTAATTGAGGTTATATTTTTTGGATTTCCATTTTTAACGACAATTACAGGAATATGTTTGGTTATATTGGTATAGTTGATTATTTTTCCTTCTTTATCTAATTTTTCAATATAAAAATATGCTCCGGGCATATATATGTCCCCTTTATTTGAAGCAGTTATTTTTGAATATAATGCCCCACTACCGCTGTAATCATAATTAACTTTAATATTGTATTTTTTTTCAAATTCTACTGCTATTTCGTCCATTGGCTGTTGCATTCCAGCCCCCACATAGGCATGTATTGAAGCTAGGGCGTTTTCGTTTTCTGTATTATTTACACAGCCTGACAATGAAATAACAGATATAATTAACATCATCAAAACCGAGCCAATAATAAAATTATTTTTTTTGGTATTATTTTTCATAGAATCTCCTTTTTTTATCATTTATGACAAATTAAAAATATTAATGGTACTAAAATAATATAAAATACATCTACAAATTATATTAATATTTTAATTAAAAGTTAATATAATGTAATAATATCTAATAATAATATATAAAACTATTATCACTGGGCTATATTAGGGAGTTTAAAAATGAGGGTCTCAAAATCGCAAATCATAGATTTGATTGGGAATTTGACTCTATTCAAAAATAAAAAATAAATTTAATATTTCTTCAATATGGTGGGGGCTATAAATTTGCCATTTCATTTATAAGATTTAAAGCACCATTATATCCAAGCATGACTTTTTTAGGGTGTCCATACACATCAATTACAGGGAATCCGACTTTTAATGATGGAATATTTAAAGAATTTGCAATATATTTACTTCTATAGTCTCCAATAATAAAGTCTATATTTTTATCTTTTAAAGATTTTCCAAAATCATATAAATCTCCCGATATAACTTCAATATTTCGGTTTAATTTTTGTATGGTTTCAGCAAAATAATTGGTTTTTGTATTGGATAGCACTGCCACAACCTTTAATCCAATTTCATTTGCCAAATCCACAAGACCTATAACTTGGTCGGGAGCTCCATATATTGCAACTTTTTTATTTTTTAATTTGGCATTAGTATTTGCCATAGCATCAAGGGCATAGCCCCTATCGTCCAATAACGGTTCTGGTATGTTTGATATGTCCGATATATCATTTTCCCCTGCGGTATCCAATAGATTTAATATAAACTTGTCTGTATTTTTAATACCAATTGGATATTTTAGATTACACGATATAACCCCATATTTTTCCAAATATGATGCACCATCTACGCCTTCCATTCCAAAAGATACGGTAGCTTTTGAGTATATTGAATTTTTAATATTGTCTATTGTGGTATCGCATTTAGGATATTCCTCTTTTGGAAGTCTTAGTGGTCTATCCATTGATTTTATGTCATTTAATAAATTATATTGTATGCCAAGATTATTAAATATATGTTGGAGCTCCCTAACATCACCGGGATTTACTACGCCGTGAATTAGGTTTATTTTATTATTTTTTTCTTTTTTAATCTCTATTTCATTATCTTTTTCTAAAATACCACTGATTATACTATACATGGCATTGTTGTATCCATCAATATGACTTCCACTGTATGATGGCGTATTTATTGCCACAATATTTTTGTTGTTGTAGTTGTTTTTAATGTCTAATTTTATATTTTCTCCAATGGTTTCACTAAGTCCTGTTGTGCATATTCCTATTAATTCAGGATTTTTACTAACTTCAATATTTTCAATTGCTTTAATGATATTTTCAATACCTTCTCCCTGTATTGCAGAATATTCATGAAATCCAGTTGTAGCTATATCTGTGGGCTCTTTAAAATGTTCTACAATTATATGTTTTATATAATTTGCACATCCTTGGGAGCCATGCACTAATGGAATACATTTATATATGCCAATAAGGGCGAAAACTCCACCTATGAGCTGGTTCATATATGGAGGATTGACTGTTAATGATTTTTTTGAGATAATATCCCTCCATTTTTATTTTTTTAATTAATATTAATATTGTTTAATTTTTTTAATAATAATCTTATTTTACTAATTTCCATATGTTGGAATTAATGGCACCATAAACATCTTTTGCAAAATTGACAAATCCATCAAATCCTATATATACTGTGGAAGGAGCCCTGCCATTTATATATGGAATTCCTAACTTATGAACTAACTCCTTTGTTTTACTGTCGGAGATAAATATGTCGGGTTTGCAGTCTATTATGGCATTTTCAAGCTCGTATGTATTTGGATTATCGATAATTACTGCACCTTTTGGAAGTTGTTTTACAATTTTTTCGTAATTTTCTTTATTTGCAAAATAAGTTGCTACTCCAACTACTTCCATTTCAAGTTCTTCCATTGTCGGACCCATATAATTTAATGCCCTCTGGGCTCCATGACATATGAAAACTTTTTTCCCTTTTAATTCTTTTTTATAGTATTCTAATTCTTTTTCATTTTTATTTAAATAATAATCAATGGTATTATCCACAACTTTTTTATCGATGTCCAATATTTTTCCAATATTTTCCAAAGCATCACAGCAATTTTGTATTCCAAAGAAATTTGAAACAATATATGGCACTTCATAAACCTTTTCCATCATATTTGCAAATTGAATGGAACTTTTCATACAATGTACAATATTTAATTTTGCACTGTCCATAATTCTAATTCTATCAATTGTGGCATTTCCTGTAAATGAACATAATACTCTAACTCCCATTTTATTAAATATTTGCTCTATTGAGTTGGAGCTCCCTGTGCTAAAATCACCAATTATATTTACATCATATGGAGTAGGGGGTTGTTCCAGCACTTCCTCAACTTCTTTTGTGGCAATTAATTCAAAAAGTTTTTTGTTTGCTATCATATGCCCTTTATTTTGGGTTTTACCTTTAAATCCAGCACATTCAAATGCTAATATTGGTGTGTCCTTATTTTTATGGTTTGTATTTTTTAATTTCTTTTTTACTTCCTTTACAACCGCAGAAATATCGTCTCCAATTAATGCCGTTTGACAGGTTTCATATACAAATATGGCATCGGGGTTAAATTCTTCGCATATTTTAAGTATTGCATCGTATAGCTTCTTTTCACCACCAAATACTACATCTTCTTCTTTAATGTCTGTTGTGAAGCAGAATGAATATGTATCGGGTCGATAGTCCCATGAATAATATGCACAACTTGCAGGAGAATGAATAAGATGGATTACATTTTTTATATGGCTGTTAATAATAATCTTACTTCCATGAAATGTGCAAGACCGTTCGGAAAAATCTCCTGGTTGTGTAAATTCAGCACATGCTGGAAGTGTATTATTATCATTTGTTATACAGTGGCCTATCCTATCGATTCGCCCTTTAACATTTTTATTTGTTGAATTGGCGTTTATATCGCTTATTATATTGGTATCCCCTGCATTTTGTGTTTTTTCCATATGCTCCACCACTTATATAAATTAATAAATATTCATTTTAAATTTTCATGTTTGTTAAAGTTAGTTATATAATAGTAAAAAAATGCCAATAGTAAAAAAATTAATAAGTAATGAATTGGCTAAATTTGGCAATAAATAATTAATAAGAATTAAATTAATAATAATTAATAATAAATTAATTCTTAACTTTTACTGCATCAGCAGGACATAAATCTTCACACATCATACAGAAAGTGCATTCGTCGGCATTAGACACAACAATTTTGCTACCTTCAACACCGAATACATCTGTAGGGCATGCATCTTTACAGCCTGAACAATCTATTCCATCACAGTTATTATAATCGATTTCTACAACCATTTTTATTCACCAGTAAATAATAAAGTATATAATATATTCAAAAAGTATGTTGATGGGGAATAAATTTAGTATATTACAACATACTAGGTATTTAAATCCAATCGATACCTTTGGAAACTCCTATTTCTTTTAATTCGGGAATTAATTCTTTCAAAGATTCAAATTTTTCCCCAGCTTCTTCTATTGTAGGCAAATCCCAAGGTCTCCCGAAATTTCCACCAAATTCATTGTCTCCATATTCTGCAATTATTACAGGAGCTCCTTTAATTTTTGAGAATTGAACAAACAAATCTCCATCTACGGGGTTAGCATCTTTACCGATATTAAAAGTAATATATGTAAAGTCATTTTCGTCTGCTTTTTTTCCAACTTTATCATAATAGCCAGTTCTAATAATTTTTAATTCTGACACAATTTCACCTCTTCATAGTCAATCGACGGACTTTTTACTTATGCTAATTAAATAGTAATATTATAGTTAATCTTCAATAATTGTCCCTTATCCGTCCCAAACTTTGAACGAATTTCCCTAGTTAATACAAATAACGATTTGTGTATTGAATAGTAATGAAATTGTCCGAAGATTAACTATATCTATATTTTTCAACTTACTGTTGGAGTCGAGTCTCTGGCACACTAGTACTTAATATAGTATTTACAAGCTCATCAAAGAATCTTAAACTCCCCATGTATCCCATTATTGGCCATCTGGAATATCCGACTCTATCATATACTGGGAATCCAGTTCTTAAAAGTCCTATTCCCATATCTTTTGCTATTGCAGTTCCCCCTCTTGGGTGTCCAATAATTAAATCTACTCCTATTTCTTTTACTTTCTTTTCAAAGTCCCAGAGGTCAGAGAATTGAACTTCAATATCCACATTAAATTCTTTTGCAATTTTTTCCATTTCTTTTTTATATATTCTTGAAGGTGTTTGGGTGCTAACTACAACAGGTTTCATACCAATTTCACAGCAGAATCTTGCCACAGCTATTACATGGTCAGGGTCTCCGAATATACCTACCTTTTTATCCATTGTATAGTGGACTGTATCGGCAATAGCATCTATTAATTTACCTCTTTCATCAAGGAGCTCATCAGGTATTCCTTTGCCTGTAAGTTGGGCTACATTTATTAAAAATTCATCTGTATTTTTAACTCCAATTGGTTGTCCATAGAAATCAGGTATTTTAAATTTCTTTTTTAAGAATAAGGCACCAGCCCCTCCTGCGGATTGACATAATGCAAAAGTTGCCTTACCATTTCCAGCATCTACAAATTCTTCAATGGTAGTTCCAGCGTCTGGGTAATATGGCACTTCATCAAGAGGTTCTCTCAAAGGTTTGTAAAGATTTTCACTAATATCGAATATGATTGAGAAATCTTTTCCTTCCTCTAAGCCCATCATTTTAAGCATTCTTTTTATTTCCAATATATCTCCGGGGTTAGTTCCAAATCCAGATATGATATTTATTTTATGTGGTTCAACTTCTGGGTCTTTTTTAGCCAAATATTGGAAATATGCTTTTGAAGCATTGTCATATCCTGTTGCATGACTTCCTTTATATGCTGGACAGTGAACTGGAATAATTGGTAATTCTGCTTTTTCTTCTCCAACTTCCTTTGCAATATTTTTTCTTGCAGCCCTAATAAATGATTCAATATCGTCTCCAATTGTTTCAGAGGAGCATGTTGTAATTACGGCTATTAGGTTTGGATCATATCTTGATACAAGGTTTGTTAATCCATCAACCAGGTTTTTCATTCCCCCATATACCGCAGCATGTTCGTGAAATGATGCAGATGCAATGGGTGATGGTTCTCTAAAATGTCTTGCAAATTGATATCTTGCATAAGTTGTGCAACCTTGACCACCTTGAACAAATGGGACGCCTTCGCAAACTCCCAATGTTGCCCACATTGCCCCAATTGGCTGACATATTTTATTTGGGTTTATGGTACTTTTCCTTGTTTTTTTCATGTAGTTTATTTCGCCGCAATTGCTACATTCTGTATGGTCACTCATTATTTCACCTTATATTCTTCAAATTTGTCCTCTTTTTCATGTATTGTATTCCAAATTGGATGACAAACCGCTTTATAAATATCTCTTGCAAAATTGACAAATCCTCTGTATCCTGCATAAGGTCCTTCTTCATAACTGTGTGAATTTACTGTTGGAATTCCGAATTTTCTAAATAAATATCTTTCTTTTAATCCTACAAGCATGAAATCAGGTTTATATATTTCTGCCGCCTCTTCCAATTCTGGTTCATTTGGTGAATCCATTACAAGAACATTAGTTAATCCAGCTTTTTCAAGATTAATATTCATTTTTTCGTAATCATCCTCATGGGAGAATGTACAGCATGCAACCACATAATCAATTCCCAATTCCTTCATAGCCATAATCCAGTGCCAGGTTCTTGGACCTCCAACATAAACCATGCACTTTTTACCGTTAAGTTTTGATTTATAGAATTCCAATTCTTCGTTTATTGGTTTTAATTCTTTTTCAATTACTTCATCCACTGTTTCTTTTGGTATATTCAATCTTTCAGCTACATCATATAATGCTTCAGAAGTTTTAGTAATTCCAAAGAAAGAAACCCTTGTGAATGGCACATTAAATCCATCTTGAACCATGTGAGCAATATATTCAGCAGACCTTTGACAGTGAACAACATTTAATTTTACATCTGTTAATTTAAACAAATCATCCATTGCAGCATTTCCTGTAAATGTCACTACATTTCTTACTCCAATTTTTTCAAATAAATCATTAATTACAGCAACATCCCAATCCATGTTGTAGTCCCCGATTAATGCAATATCATATGGAGTTTTATTTTCTTCTTTTAGACATTTTTCAGGATATTGTTCCTTTTTCTTCTTTAACCATCTGTAAAACATCGTGTTAAATACATGGTGTCCTTTTGACTGGGATACTCCTGCAAATCCAGGACAATTCACTGGAAATACTGGTTTTTTCATATATTCTTCAACTTTATTACCTACTGCATCAATATTGTCTCCAATAAGTGCCGTAGGACAGTTGGTATATATCATCATACCATTAGCTTCTGGGAATTCGTCAATTGCTTCCATACACGCTTTTTCAAGGGTTTTTTCCCCTCCATATACAATGTCTGATTCCTGTAAATCTGTTGTCCAACAGTATCTTCTATGAAGTTCATTGTCTGACAAAGCTCTTCTTGATCCCCAGGTATAAAATGCACATCCCACAGGACCATGCACCATGTGTATAATATCTTTAACAGGTCCTCCAACTACACCCCTAGCTCCTGCAAAGGCACAACCTCTTTCAGTCATGTCTCCTGGAACTGTGTTTATATTGGATGCAGGTATTATCTTTTCTTCGGGGTCAAACACATAGGTATGTTTCATTCTTTCGGGGATTGGGTTATCGCAATCCAATAATACATATGGCATTATTTCACCTTAAATTATTAATTATAGTAATTAAATGGTATTTGCAAATATTAATTAAATTAAATACCAATAATTGCAATACCTAGATTTAAATTCCTTATTTAGTTTCCAATGGCAATGTCTCCTGATTCGCCTGTTCTAATTCTTATGGCATCTTCGGTAGGCATTACAAATATTTTACCGTCTCCAAATCTTCCAGTTCTATTAACTTTCATAATTAATCCTACTACAAGTGGAACATCGGCCTCTTCGGCAACTACGGAAATCATTCTTTTAGGGATATATTTTAAATGTAATCCTAGGGCTTCTCCTTCTTCTCTTATTTTATCTAAATCTACCAAATCAGGCATATTTAGTGCAAAATAACCTTTCTGTTTTCCCCTTCCAAAGCACTCACACATAGTCATGGCAGGAAATCCTACACTAGAAAGTGCCTCAGCAGTTTTTCTAACTGCATTTGGTCTTATTATTGCTATTATTTCTTTCACAATTTTCACCTGTGTTATTTGGTTTGTTTTTCGCCTGTTCTAATGGTGTATAATTCCTCCAATGGCTGAATAAAAATTTTCCCATCTCCGAAATTTCCTGTTAATGCAGAGGACTTTATTAATCCTACAACTTCATCAACTTCATCATCGCCAACAGCAAGTAATAATAGTGTTTTAGGTAATTCGTCGTAATATATTTCTCCAACTTGTAATCCGCCCTGTTTTCCTCTTCCTACTGTATTTAATTTTGTAAATGCAGGATATCCTGCGTTTTCAAGAGCATCTACTACATCATCTACTTTTTCAGGTCTAACAATCGCTTTTATTAATTTCATTATTTCACCGCATATTTTTTAATTATAATTATAGTGAATCACAAATGTTATTTAATGGCCTATATAGTTAAGAGAATCTCCTAACCGTGTTATTAATTATTCTGTTATCTACTTTATAGGCATATCAATAAATGTCGTCGATTTACTATCTCTAATTTATTAAAATAATTAAATAGGATTAATAATTATAGAATTAATCTAATAATCCGTATTTTTCCACTAACTGCTCTAATTCCTCCATTGACAATGGCGTAGGTTTTACTAAATCTTCATTTGCCGTAATATTTTCGACCAAGGTTCTGTATTCTTTTGCTTGATTACATTCTGGGTCATATTCGATTACTGTTTGTTTGTTAAATTCTGCTTTCTGAACGATATTGTCTCTTGGGACAAAGTGGATTAATTTTGTTCCTAATTTTTCAACAAATTCTTCCATTAATTCTTTTTCTCCATCTACTTTTCTTGAATTACAGATAATTCCCCCTAATCTAACTCCTGACTGGTCGGCATACTTTAAAATACCTTTTGCAATATTGTTTGCAGCATATAATGCCATCATTTCCCCTGATGTAACGATATATATTTCTTCTGCTAATCCATCTCTAAGTGGCATTGCGAAACCACCACATACAACATCCCCAAGAACATCGAAGAATAAATTATCCAAATCATCTGGATATCCTTCTAATTCTCTCATTGTATCAACAGCTGTAATAACTCCTCTACCAGCACATCCTACTCCTGGCTCAGGACCTCCACTCTCAACACAGTAGATACCTCCAAATCCTTGTTTTCTAACTTTTTCAAGTGTAATTGCATCTTCCCCTTCATCCCTCAATACATCCATTACTGTATTTTGCCCCATTCCGTGGAGAATCATTCTTGTTGAATCTGCTTTTGGGTCACATCCGTGTATCATTACTTTATGGCCTAAAAAGTGAGCAAGAGCTGCTGCCATATTTTGTGTAGTGGTTGATTTTCCAATACCTCCTTTTCCATATATTGCTATTTTTTTTGCTTCCGGAGCAATTTCGTCGAAACTCATTTAACACACCTTATTATTTTTTTTAAATTTTAATTTTACTAATTGTTATATTGGAATAATACTTCCTATTTTATTGTAGGTATACGGAAATATATTTCCGCTTCTAAATTATAGTAGGTTATTATAGTATATAAAGATTTTTATTTTAATAATCTAAATAAATATATAAAAGAATATATAATAATAAATAAAAATATGTTAAAGGGAGCTCCCAACTTAAATTCCCAACTTAAAAACAAAAGAAAATATTATTAAAAAAAGATAAATTTATTATTTAAACCAAAATTTTAAAAACAATTTTCCAAATTCAGTTATTTTTACAGTAGCGCGGTCCTTTTCAGCAAATCCACATTGAAGAAGCGGTTCAACCCTATCATATGCCGTTCTCCTATGAATGCCAAGCTCTTTTGCAAGTTCTTCTATTTTTACAGCACCTCCCATAGTATCAATTTTAAGCATCGTTTCCTTTGTAGCGGGATACTTAGTAATCATGTGAATACCTTCTTTTGCACTTATTGAAATTAAATCTGGGACTATTGAGCACATTGATACTGTATAATTCATATATTTACTAAATATAGCTTCACCATAAGGAGTAAATCCAAATAATGGGTTTGATGTGTATTCTTTTAAACATTCTTTTATGGTTGTTTTGGATATTTCGGTTAAAAATAGGGAGGTTAAACAGAAAGTTAATGGTGAAATATGTTTGGTATATTTTGGTGGCGTATTTACCGTGGAGCTAATGGCATCATCAAATAGTTTTTTTATGGTTTCGTCATTAATATCGACTAATTTTAGTTCATTTCCTTTCATAACATTTGAACCACATATCAATATATCATTTTTTATGGAAATTGGACCTTTTATATGTATATTTCCATTTGAATCCACTAATCCAAAAGGATGTGATAAATAATATGCCCTATCTTTTTGGAGCTCCGTATTGGATCCCTCATAATTTAAAATATTCTTATAATATTTCAATGAATTAATATAATTTAAGGAATATATATAACGCTTATTTGCATCTGTAATTATAGTTTTATTATCATTGTAGTTTATAGTTTGCTGTTTTCCTTCTGTTATGTCTCCCTTTTTATTGTTGCCGTCGGATGACATATATTCTGTATTTTCATTGTTTTTAGTATGGTCCATTAGAGAACGGCTACTACTATATGATATCTTGGGTATTATGTCTCCTCCAATTGCAACACAAACTACACTATCAAAATATGCATCATTGCAGTATTGGTATGTTTCTTTAAATTTAAAGTCATCTGATGTAGTTCCGCCAAAAATTGGGGTGGTTATCCCCAATACATCAACAATACCGTTTAAAACTTCTTCTTCAAATTTGCAATAATCCATAAAAACCATCATCAATTTGGGCATCATTCCAAGGTCATCCATTGCAGCACTAGCGGCTTTTTTCCCTGCATCTCTGGGATTCATAGAAATACCTAATCCAACACCGGCACCAACATTGAAGTATTTTGAAGCTAAAATGCCCACAAAAACCGAATTTTCACATAAATTATTATTTATTATTCCATATTTTGAGCTTCCTCCTACAATAGTAGTTTTTTCCCCAAGAATTAGATTAACTCCGTTTAAAACTTCCTCTGGGTTGTAATCTGGATGGGAGAATAAAAACACTACATTGGGCATAGAGGATTTGCTTAAATTTTTTAATGCATCTGATGTGGCATGAGCTCCGGCTTTTAATGGATTGTCATCCTTAGATGCCCCATACCCAAATTCTATAAACTTCACACTAACACCACATGGTTGTTATTTTATTATCTATAATTGTTTTATTTTTTTATTTGGTCCTGCTTAGCAATTTATATTTATATATTTAGTTTATCATATATATGTTATTAACTTTTTAGACATACACATATAGATAAATAACCATATAATTTTTCCTCATATGATTGATATATATACCACATAGTAAATTGACGAACACTCTTAGTAAATAGTGTATATAAATTGAAGTATTTATTTTGTCTAAATAGTCCTTAATTATTTTGGACAATAAACGAACACATATGCCAATTCACCATAATCTCTATTATAGTTAATCTTCAATAACCGTCCTTTATTTGTCCTATCGTAAAAAAATTCCTCTGGAATTTTGAGGTCGTAAAAACTCCTTCGGAGTTTTGAGAAATTATTATGGGCATATTTACTTCGTTTTTAGTAATATATATTTTGGCTTTTTAATTATGGCATATTTATGAAAACGACCAAGATTGACTATAAACTATTTTAATAATCTTCCATGTTTATATGGTAGCATATACAATTTTAAATATATATAACTATGTTCATAATGGTTATAAAGGTTTGATATAATTTTAAATTAAAATATCTATGGCAAAAACACCCATGTTGATGGAACTAATATTATAATATATGGTGGGTCAAAAGAGAAATGTCGACCATAATAAGAAGAACATACACCTATAAAAAAGAATGGACTCAGGGAGGATTATAGTTAATCTTCAATAACGGTCCTTATCCGGCTTATTATTAAATAAAATCTCTTCGAGATTTTATACAAAAGCATAGCTTTTGTAAACAAAATCCTTCTAGGATTTTGTAAACAAATTTCTATGTTTTTTAGTAATGTAGTGGTGATTTTGGATTTAATCGTGGCATATTTATGAAAACGACCAAGATTGACCATAGATAAAATATTATGTTATAATATGTTTTTGAATCAGAGGAAAATTTCTAGAAACAGAAATAGCAGAATGACAATAAATTAATATTAAAATTAGTGATATACAGTATTATATGTAAGTGTTAAATGGTATAATTTATATACACTATAAATACTAAACATATCAAAAAATCTATAATTAATAAATATTATCTTATTAATACGCCCATATTTATTAAAATATTAATTGTTAGGGTGACAAAATGGTCAAAATACTTGTAGTTGAGGATAATGATGACATACTAAATCTTATAAAAATTATACTTGAATTAAATAATTATGAAATTGTTATGGCGTCAGGCGGGCATGAAGCCTTGAATTTATTAAAAAATATGCAAGAATTACCTGATTTAATATTGTTGGATATAATGATGCCAGAAATTAGTGGATGGGATGTATTGGATATTATGAAATCGAATAAAAATTGGAAAAAAATACCAGTTATAATTTTAACGGCATTGGCACAAGAAAAAGATATTAAAATAGGAAAGGAAAAACAAGTTGATGGATATATAACTAAACCTTTTGAAAAAAAATATCTTTTGGAACAAGTAAATGAGTTAATATTAAAAATGCAAAAGGGCAATAAATAGGATAAATAAATAGGATATTTAGGTAGATTACTAAATTAATAATATATAGGTGTAAATATGGGGGAAATACCCAAAATAAGAAAATTTGGAACTAAATTAACGATTTATTCTATTATTGTCGCACTTATCCCCGTGGTTATTCTTGGAGTGGTGTCCTCACATACTATTACACAAACCATGAATGAGCAGGCACAAGACAAAATAAACACCGACTTATATGCTGCGGAAGAGTTTATGGGGCACAACCTTGATAAATTGTCTTCTATATGTGAATATACCGTCAATTCTCCCGATTTACTGGAGAACATGAAAAATAAGAATATTAAAAATTTAAAAAATATACTATTATTGACAAAAAAATCTAGTGATGCTGATTTTGTTACTTTATTTGATAATACTGGAAATGTAGTATTGAGGTCAAATAACAATAACTATGGAGATAAAGAACTTTCAGACCATATAAAAAAGGTTTTAAATGGGAGTAATGTCACAGCCACCATAATATTGGATGAAAATACTGTTAAAAAAGAGAATCTTGAAAATAAAACAATTATTTATATATTTGATAAGGGTGATTTTGTACCTCTTGATATGGAGAATAAATCCATTGAATATAGGGGTCTTGCACTGGTATCGATAAAACCAATATATGATAACAATACTGGCGAAATAATGGGGGCCCTGATGATATCAAAAGTGCTCAATAAAGATACATATATTGTAGATAAAATTAAAGCAACTACAAAGGACACCTCCACCATATTTTTAGGAGGGCTTAGAATATCTACAAATGTTCAAGAAAATCACGAACGGGCAATAGGGACCTTTGTATCGCAGAATGTATATGAACAAGTAATAAAAAAAGGAGAAATATACTATGGGCGTGCATTTGTTGTTGATGATTGGTATTTAACAGCATACAAACCAATTAAAGATGATAACAATAATATTATCGGAATGATATATGTTGGAGTTCCAGAAAAGCCCTTTATCGCACTCCAAGATAAAATAAAACACATAATTTTATGGGTTGGTTTAGTAGCCTTTTTAATGGCCTTGGTGGTTTCGGTAATTATTAACAGCACCATTACAAGACCAATAAAGAAGCTGAAAAAAGGAGTAGAAATGATGGGAAAGGGGGACTATAATTTCAGAGTTAATATTAATAGCAATGATGAATTTGAAGAACTTGCACATGCATTCAACAAAATGGCCGATGAAATTAAAAGCTCACAAGAAAAATTAAAAAAACAAGCCGAAAAGCTGGAAATATCATACAATGAACTGAAAAAACTGGATAAATTCAAATCCGAAATAATATCCATAGTTTCGCATGAGTTAAGAACGCCACTGACCTCAATAAAAGGGTATGTAGAGCTTGTATTAGATGGCACAATGGGCACCATAAACGAATCTCAAAAAAGATGTCTTGAAATTGCCAATGAAAATATTGACCGGTTAAAAAGGTTGATAGATAATATGCTTGATTTATCAAAAATAGAGCGTGGAGAGCTAAAAATGGACATATCCAAGGTGAATTTAAATGATATCGTTCAAAATGTGGTTCATTCATTAAAGCCATTGGCTGATGGAAAGAATATAAAAATAATAAATAAAGTAGAGCCCATAACTGCAAATTTGGATAAAGATAAAATAACAGGTGTGCTAACTAATTTAATAGAGAATGCCATAAAATTCTCCCCCGTAAACGAAAATGTAACTATTGAGGCATTTAAAGAAAATAATATGGTACATATAACTGTAAAAGATAACGGTCCAGGTATACCAAAATCTGAATTAACTAAAATATTTGATATATTCTATCAAGTTAATTCTTCTGCAAAAAGAATAAAAAGTGGTTCGGGTCTTGGTTTAGCGATATGTAAAAGTATCGTGGAATCCCATGGTGGAAAAATATGGGTAGAAAGTAAGTTTGGAAAAGAAAGTACATTCCATATATTGCTCCCATTGGATAAATAATGCTGGTTAAGAATTTTATCTTAATGCCGATGGCGAATATAGTTAATCTTAAAAACTATCTCTTTATTGTCCAAAATAATTAAATAAAATCTCTTCGAGATTTTGTACAAAAGCATAGCTTTTGTAAATAAAATCCTTTTAGGATTTTATACAAAATCGAAGATTTTGTAAACGAATTTTATTATTAAAAGCAAAATATGGGGTTGGAGAATATGATTTAGTGAAACAGTTCGAAGATTGACTATAAACAGAAATTATGGTTAAATTATTGCCCGTCCTGTAATAGAACGGCGACCATAACCTGTTATTTCAACATCTACAAAACTATTTAATTTTAAATCTTTATTTTCTATTCCAATTAACAACGGATAACTACCAAATTGTCGCCCAAAATAAAGATTTTCTTTTTCTTTCAATTCTATAAATACATTTTTTAATATGCTCCCAATCGGCAGCATTTTTCTTAACATATTATTGTCAATATCTTTTCTAACTTTTTCCTTAAAGCTTTTAAATATCGTTTTTCTTTTTTCTGCTTTTTTAACATCTTTTTCAGTAATATCTGTGCCAAAGAATGGAACAACCTGCCTTATATTTATTCTTCTTATTAATAGGTTATCATTTTGTATTTCTTTTAAATAACTATAATTTATCTCAAAAGTTTCTTTTGTTTCGCCTTTTAGTCCAAACAATAAATTTATTCCAGGCAATAAATAAGGCATACCTGTGGAGCTCCTTAATCCACCTACTTCATTTAATAATTTTGTGGCATTCAATACATCTTCGGGAGTGGTAAATAAATTATTTTTTTTAATAACATTTTCGTCAAAACTTTCCACTCCAAAAGCTGCCACATTTCCGCCTGTGCAATATCTTACCAATGTTTTAGCTATTTCTCGGCTTTCTATGGGATGGTGAGAAATTACAGCTGGATTTGCATTATCAATATGTAATACCTCCGGATTTACCGAGGAAATACCTTTAAATAATTTTTCAACTGTTTCTACATTTGGTTTAGGAACATCGTATTGTTCGCTTTCTTTTGCACCATAGGAAAACATACATGGTTGCCTTCCTATTCTATAATATTTAGCTCCTTCTTTTGATAGTGCCTTTACCTCATTTATTATGTCTTTGGGATTTCTATATGTGGGAGCTCCGAACCTTCTGGGCTCTGTGCAAAAACTACAACCGCCGCTCATATTTCTGGAACAACCTCTGTATGTTTCAATCTCATTAACAATATATGGATAATTAGGGTGCTGTTTTATTATTTTTGCCCCCTTTATAGCATAATCCTTTATATCTTTGTAATAATTATCAATATTATCAATCGCATTTATATCTATATTATTAATTTTTTCTAAATTAAACTTATTTTCAATTAAATCTTTAATGGTTAATTCAAGGTTTTCTTCCGCTACAACATCAAAAAAGTATTTTAATTTACTATCGTCTTTTATTTTGCCCCCTTCCATAGAAGAACCAAATTTTGTAGCAACAGGGCCGCCTAATATCTTTAACCCATTAAAATCGTATAAAATAGATACAATTTCCCGAAGTGTTGCAGGATTTGCATTTAAATATTTTCCGGGGGTATGAAAACCACAAATACTAATTATTACATCGAATTTATTGAAGTCAAATCCTTTTGATTTTATAAGGCTTCGTAGTTTATCGATAGTTATATAATATACATCATAGTTATAATTATACAACACACCTGCTGTATATCGCGGATATGTCCCAAAATATGGGGGAACTCCAAGACCAGCAGGTTCGTCTGTATATGCATCAAGAATTAAAAATTTCATATTATCCCTTATATTACTCTTATATTACTTATTATTGTTCAAAACGAACGAAGTGAGTTTTGAATTTTGGTCCGAACCTTTTCGAGCGATAGCGAGAAATCAGAAGAAATCCAAAGGATTTCTTTACTGCCTACGGCATCGTATAACTTGACAAAACCTTTTCAAGGTTTTGTAAGTCAGCTAATCCAAAGGATTAGCTTCGAATTCACAAAGTGAATTTTAAGATTTTTAAAGGTTTGGTTCTGCCATGCATAAAAATTATATTTATTAATAGCATTGTTATATTATTAGCTATATATTTTATTATATTAATACATATAATATGTCGGTGATGATTTAGATATTATTGTCTGATATAGAACATATAAATGAAGAACCGTATGAGCTCTGAGACATATTATTTTTTTATTAATTATATTAATTATTTTTTTTATATGCCAATATTTTAATTTTATAATTTAAAAAGGTGAGAATTTGAATATAGGAATATTAGGAATTCAGGGAGATATTGAAGAACATGAGGAAATGATTAAAAAAATAAACCATGCCCCAAAAAGAATACGAACAATAGAGGATTTAAAAAATATTGATGCTCTTATTATCCCCGGAGGAGAGAGCTCCACAATGGGCAAATTGATGAAAACCTATGGATTTATTGAAGCTTTAAAAAATGCCGATTTGCCCATATTGGGAACTTGTGCGGGTATGGTGCTATTATCAAAAGGAACTGGAAAAGAACAACCACTATTGGAGTTAATGGATATTACAATAAATAGAAATGCCTATGGCAGTCAAAAATATAGTTTTGAATCAGAATTGGAGTTAAATGGCATAAAAATAAATGCAGTATTTATCAGAGCTCCCACAGTAGATAAAATATTAAGCGATGAAGTGGAGATAATAGCAAAAGAAGGAGGCAATATTGTCGGTGTTAAACAGGGAAAATACATGGCAATAGCTTTCCATCCAGAACTATCAGAAGAAGGATATAAATTTTATGAATACTTTTTAAATGAAGTGGTAAAAAATGACTAAAATAATAGCAGTTAGTGGAAAAGGTGGCACAGGAAAAACAATGTTTTCTACTCTATTGGTAAAGGCAATATCTCAAAAAACAAATAATTTATTGGTAATTGATGCCGACCCAGATTCAAACCTTCCAGAAACGCTGGGGGAACCTGTTGAAACTACTATTGGAGATATAAGAGAAGAATTAAAAGAGCTAACTCAAAAAGATAATATCCCCTCTGGAATGTCAAAACAAGATTATTTAAAAAGTAGGATTTTTGAAATAGTTGTAGAAGCTGAGGGGTTTGATTTATTGGTGATGGGGCGACCAGAAGGTAGCGGATGTTATTGTAGTGTAAATAGCTGGTTAAGACAGATAATAGACAATTTTTCAAAGGATTATGATTATGTGGTGATTGATACAGAGGCAGGATTGGAGCATTTAAGCAGGAGAACCACTAAAAATGTAGATACAATGATAGTAGTTAGCGATGCTTCAAAAAGAGGATTAGGAACAGCAAAAAGAATAAAAAAACTTGCAAATGAGTTGGAAATAAAATTCAAAGATATATTTGTTGTAGCTAACAAAATAAACGAGGAAAATAAATCAATAGTGGAAAATAATGCCAAAGAATTGGAATTAAATCTTATAGGAAAATTGCCATTTAATGAGGAAATTGCCCAGTATGATTTAGTTGGAAAGCCTCTTTTTAATATTGACAAAAATAATGAAGTATTTTTAGAAGTAAATAAAATAGCTGATAAATTATAATATTTTAATAAATTAATATAATGGACAGGGAGCTCCATCAAAAAAATGGAATTTCATCAAAAAATGGGATATAATGAGAGAAATATTAAATGAGTTATTAAATAAAAATATCACTGTGGAAGAGGCTGAAAGCCTTCTAAAAGTCCATCATATAGAAGAAATTGAAGAAAAAATAAAAATGGATATAAATCGAGAGGCTAGGACTGGAATTCCCGAAGTGGTTTATGGAAAAAATAAAAAATTTGAAGATATTATTTTAGCATTAAATGAGTTATTAAATAAAAATAATATTGCACTTGCTACAAAATTAAAAGATGAACATATTTTAAAATTAAAATCAGATAAAAATAATATTATTGAAGACTATAATATTGATAACAATACAGAAATAATAATAAATGAAGTTGCCAATGCCGTTATATTTAAGAAAAAAGATTATAATTCTAAAAAAATCGGAAAAATCGGAATATTGTGTGGGGGGACAAGCGACATACCGATAGCGGAGGAGGCAAAACTTACGGCAGAATTTATTGGTTGTGAGGTAATTACAGCATATGATGTAGGCGTTGCAGGAATACATAGATTATTTAATCCATTAAAAAATATGATAAAAAATAATGTATGTTGTATCATCGTTCTTGCAGGTATGGAGGGAGCTCTCCCCTCGGTGGTGGCAGGTTTGACAGATGTGCCTATTGTTGGTGTGCCTATTTCTGTTGGTTATGGTGTGGGTGCTAGTGGGAGCTCCGCATTAAATTGCATGTTGAGCTCATGCTCTCCGGGTTTAACTGTGGTAAATATAGATAATGGATTTGGTGCGGCATGTTTTGCATCATTGATAGCAAAGCAAGTTAAAAAATCCCAAAAATAACCTATATCTAAATTAAAAATAGAAAATATATTAAAATAGATTAAATAGAAAAAGAATAAAAAAATATTATTTTTATAATTTATTGTTTATGGAGTATATCATAGGCATCTGTTGGCCCATATGGAATTGGATTTCCAGGCAACAAATGGCTATTATTTTCCGCAGAAGCATATATTTTTACTTTTTTATTGCCTCTACATGCTGTATCTCCTGCAAATTTATAGTATTTACCATCTACTGCCCCATAATTCTTTATTTCTGGGTTTTCCACTGTTTCAGTGTATAGATATGAAACAGATCCTATGTGTATTTTTCCTTTTACAATGATTGTTCCTCTTCCTTCTGCACTTTCTCCCACTCTACCATCTGCATCTCCTTCAACAATAATAATTCCTTTTTGCATGTGGATACCACATAATATGTCCACATTACCTTTTACAATGATTGTTCCTCCACTTAGGTATTCTCCAACTTCTGTTCCAGCATCTCCTTCAACAATGATTGTTCCTCCTTTCATACCTACAATGTCTCCCCTGTATGAAGAGCCAAGATAATCTCCTGCATTTCCTTTTATTATTAATTCTCCTCCAAGCATTTCCTGCCCTGCAAAAGAATCAACATTTCCATTTACTGTTATTTTTCCCCCTTTCATCTGTGCTCCAACATACATTCCAGCATTTCCATCTATTACAATTTCTCCTGCTGTCATACCTAAACCTATCCTTTTAACCATACTCACATTACCTTTTATGATAAGCTTGGTTTCTTCGGGGGTTTCTCCAACTTCCCCGGATACTTCAAAAAATTCAGATACTGGTTTCTTTTTTCTACCTATCTGAATTTCCATATTTTTAATTTCCTCAACAGATTTTCCAGCAACTGCATCGGGGGTAAATACTCCTTCCACATCAAGAACATGAGGTGTTTGGGTTATTTCTAAGGTTAACTCTTTAACTGATGTCATTTATTGACCACCTCCTAAGTCATTTCCTGCTTTTATTACTTTTCTATGTGGCACATATTCATATCCTGTGTAGTATGTGCTCATTTGCATTGCATAGTATCTCTTAAATAATCTTTCAACATCTTCAAGCATACTACTATATACTTCTTTGTCGTTGAATTTTGACTCGGTAACATATGTTTTACCCATATTTGTGGAATTTACAATTTTTCCATCTTTAACAACAACTTCTCCATCTTTGATGGTGTATTTTGTTTTTGTAAATGCCTTTTTAATCGTTGGAGCATCATTTAACTTATCATTTTCAGGATCCAATTCATATATTGCAATATCTGCTTCTGCACCAAGTCCAAGATGTCCTTTTTCTTTTAATCCCAATACTTTTGCATTGGCTGCTCTTGTAACTGTGGCAATGTCGTATAATGAGTATTCTCTATCTAAGCTCTCAATTATTGTTCTACTTTTAACTTTTTTATTAAGTTTTTCATCAATAATTCTCTGTCTTTCTTTACTACTCATTAACCATGAAATTACATCAGGATATCTAATAAATGGTCCTGCATTAGGGTGGTCAGTTCCAAATAGTGCTTTCCAAGGGTCATCAATTAAAAGAGCTAACTCTAAACCAGCAGCCCACTGAATAGCATTTACGAGATTTTTACCTTTATAATGGAATGGTGTAATACCACTACCACATTCAATACCTATATCATTATTTGCCCACTTCCTATTGGTAATTGCATAAAGATGGTATTCCATAGGTCCATCTCCTGTCATTGTTGTGGTTTCATCCAATGTTAAAAATCCTACATCTATTGTAATTGGGTTGCTGTTTATGAACTTAGCCACATCTTCGGCTCTTGAATCAATATCTTTCATTGATTCTCCGCCATATGTATAAAATTGAACATGTGTAGCATGAACTGATGTGTCTCTTTCAGATACTGTATTAACTTGTGACCTTAATGCTGCTTTTGCATTATCCATAAATGTTTCATAGCTTCCAGGACTTCCTAAATTATTACCGTGCAAATGCACCGCATGAGGCATATTTAACATTTCGTTTACATCTGTTAGTCCGCTTATAATTTCATTTGGCGATAAATTGAAGTATGGTACTGGGTCTTGTCCATTTTCAATGTTTTGTCCCCAACTCCATGCTTCTACTCCTCCTGGATTTACTAACTTAATAGCATAAGCTTTGGTTTGGTCTAATAACCAAGATACATAAGCTGCTGCTTTGTCTAATTCTCCATCGTGGATATATTTTAATATCATCCAGTTATTACTTGATAAAAACATACATCCATTATCTAATAATGGCATTCTTTCAAATTCTTCATGAACGTGTTTAGCACCACTTGGAGCAAAAGCTGGGTCAAAGGCTGTGGTATATCCCATTTGAGCATACCTATATCCTGTTGTCCAGGTGCTCATTAATGAGTGTCCTCCCCCGCCTCTTTTTACTCCCATTACTCTGTCTTGGTGTTCAAATAATACCATTGGGTCTGGGTTTTTCCTTATGTCTTCTGGTCTAAGCATTCTACCAGTACATACTTTTGTTCCCGCAATGTGGGTATGGTGGTCAACCCCTCCGGGCATTACAACCATATTTTTAGCATCAATTACAGTAGCATCTTTTGAAACTTTATCGACAATTATTCCGTCTTTAACCATAATGTCTTTAACTTCTCCATCTATGCCATTTTTTGGGTCATATACATACCCATTTTTAATTATTAGTTCCATTATTTCACCTAACAAAAAGTTCTATTTGTTGCAGGTAGTGCTATATCTTTATGGCATTTTGGACACTGCACTATTGCTCTATGGGAATCAACATGTTTAATCAAAGATTTACAGTGTGGGCAAAACCATATTTTATCCCCCGTAGTTTTGCAAATTCCAGCTTCACAAACCACAGGAGTTCCATCAAGTGCCGTATTCTTCCTTCTCTTGAAATTTTCCTGTGTCGTTAAATAGAATTCAATAATATATTCATCAACACAATCTTCTTTATTACAATATGGGCACTCCATCATAACACCTACACATTAAATCACACCGTATAAATAATACGCCTTGGACAGTATATAAAATTTTCCATTTGATTTAAGCCGAAAATGTAGTATAACTAATATTAATTACTTTTTTTTAAATTCTGTAATCATTACATATATTAATAATGATATAAAGCATTTTTAGTAATTATATTTAATTATTATTTTACTGATTTAGTAATGTAATTTAAAAATATAAATATATAAATTTAAATAATTGAATGGGCCTATTTTTAAAATAAAAATAAGTCGATAATAAAAAAATTTTAAAATAATATGATTTAAATTGCGCAGGGAGCTCCCTGCAAAATACATCGTTTGGGATTATAAACATCCCATTTTTTTAGCAACTATTTCGTATTTTCCAACAACATCTCCCATACTTTTTCTATAAACATCTTTGTCCATAGCTTCTTTTGTTTCTTTATCCCATAATCTCATGGTATCTGGGCTAACTTCGTCGGCAATTACTAATTTTCCGTCTGTTGTTTTCCCGATTTCAATTTTAAAATCTACGAGGGTAATTCCTATTTCATCAAAGTATTTATATAATATTTCATTTACTTTTAAACCCAATTGTTTTAATTGTTTTAATTCTTCCTTTGTAGCAATTTTTAAAGCAAGGGCTATGTCGTCATTTAACATTGGGTCTCCATAATCATCGTTTTTATAATCAAACTGAACTATTGGATTTTCTAATACTGTTCCATCTTCGAACGGGAATCTTCTGCACAAACTACCTGTTGCAATATTCCTAACTATTACTTCTATCGGGATTATTTCAACATTTTTTGCTATCATCTGGTTTGGTTTTATGTATTCTATAAAGTGAGTGGGAGCTCCTTGTTGTTCCAACACTTCAAATAATTTCGAGGATATCAAGGCATTTAAATATCCTTTTCCAGACTTTACATCGTGCATTTCTCCATTTCCAGCAGTTATATCATCTCTAAAATCAATTAATACTTTTTCATCATCTATTTTATATATCGATTTTGCCTTTCCACTGTATAATGGTTCATTTTTCATTATCTCTTTTACATTTATATCCATACTGTCACCTTATATTTATTTTATTTATTTTTATATATTAGATAATATTTTAAATAATATTTAATAATTATTTATAATATTATATTATTATATTTTGGTTATGATTTTATAATTTATATAATATTATGGTGGTCAAATGTATTTTGAAGATTTTTCTAAATTTATATGCGCTTATGATGATTTTGAAGATAGTTTATATACAATATTCGGAGCTCCATATGATGGTACAACATCATATAAGCCAGGGGCAAGATTTGGAGCAGATGAGATAAGAAAAGCATCATGGGGATTGGAGACATATAGCCCAATATTAAAAAAGGATTTGGTTGATGTTCCCATATGTGATTTACACAACATATCCGTAGATGGAACTCAAAAGGATATTATGAAGTATATATATGAGGCATCAAAAAATTCAATGAAAAACAATAAAATACCAATTATGCTGGGAGGAGAGCATTCTATAACTTACCCAGTAGTAAAATCGGCAAAAAAAAAATATGATGATATATTATTAATTCAATTTGATGCCCACTGCGATTTAAGGGAGAATTATTTGAATAATAAATATTCTCATGCAAGTGTGATAAGAAGGTGCTTTGATTTAACAAAAGATATATATCAATTTGGAATAAGAAGTGGAGATGAAGAGGAATGGGAATTCGGAGAAAAAAACACAAATATTAGTATGGAGCTCCCAACAAAAGAAGACATAAATATAATAAAAGAATTAGATAAAAAAATATATATAACAATAGATATAGATGTTTTAGACCCTGCCTTTGCCCCGGGAACTGGAACACCAGAGCCATGCGGATTTTCTTCAAAAGAATTAATGAATTCATTATATTTATTTAAAGAATTAAAAGACAATATCATAGGTTTTGATGTTGTTGAGGTTTCACCGCATTATGATGCTGGAAATATTACTTCAATTATGGGGGCAAAAATAGTGAGAGAATTAATTTTATTATAAGGCGATAAAATGGACAATAATAAAGATAAAAATAACAAAACAGAAAGCACCGTAAATATAGGAATAGTAGTTCATGGACCAGAAATAATTGATTCAGGTAGTGCTAAAATGATTTTTGATTTATTAAATGATTTTAAATATAATTCCACAAAGATAAAACTAATGGCAAAGTTGGGGGGCACAATTGGAAGGGTGGCAGTTATAGACAACAATTTAGAAAATACAATTGATATCTCGGAAAAATTAGTTCCATCTGAAAGCTTAAAAAAATTAAATAAACACAATGATATATTATTTTTAATAAATTATGGAAAATCAAAAGAAACAGGGCACACATTCGGTAAAATCGTTGTAGAACGAAGCAATATAAAAAATAAAATAGTCATACAAATAGAAAGACCAAAGGAGAAAGACGGCACAATATTAATATGGAATACTCCAAAAAATGATTTTGAAAATAAATTAATAAATTATTTATCGGATAAATTAAATCTTCCCGTTGAAAATTGCGTAAGTAAGGGGTTGACAGTTTGGGAGGAAAACAACAATATATACAGGGAGCTCCATGGAGTAGATAAAGGGGAGGCCATTATGTTAAATGGCATTGTGGTAGGTAGAGCTATTGGAGCTCCTGTAATTTTAGTATCTAACAACAAATTAATAGATATAATCAATGGAGAAATAAAATGGCATGGAGTTGAAAAACTTGGAGAGATTGATTTAAATAAGGTTATTATAAAAACAGGTGTTTTAAGAAGGCATCCATCTAATATAAATAAAAATAAAATAAATAAGATGAATACTAGCCCATCTAACGATATGGGGGAAATAATTATTATAAATCATGCGGGAGAGGATGTTTTAGAATCTGTAAAAAATAAGGGAGCTCCCATTGTAATTACTATCGGGGACGATACAACAACCATTTGCGGAGACATTTTAGCCAGATTTAACATTAAAATAATAGGTATTACAGATGGAGACAGGGACGACATTTTAAAAAATCCAATAATTACAGAAGGTTCAAATATATTTTTAATAAAAAACTATAAAGATGATGATGTAGGGAAGATGTTGGAAGAAAAATTGAAAAATAGAAATAAAAAATTTACTTATGATGCAGTATTAAATTATATAAAAGAACTTCTAAATAAAAATAAAATTGATTATGATATTGAGCATTATTAATTAGTTTCCATCCTTGTTTTAATGGATGTGTCTTTTAGACTTATATCTATTAATTTGTTGTTGTTAGATACATTTCCATCCTTGTTTTAATCTCAAAATTCACTTCGTGAATTTATACGATTTCCTTCGCTTCGCTCGGAAATGGATATGTCTTTTAGACCCCCTTATATTTCTTACTTTTTTTATGATTTTTCTCTTTTATATGCTTTTCGATTTTGAGTGATTTTTCTTACTGGTTGATTATTAAAGAGTATATAATAGCAAGTGTCATTTTACCTATTCTTTAAATATCAATACGCAATTATTATAGAATAATAAATCCAAAAATTATGGAATTTGAAAATAGAAATAGGAAAAATAGTAATAGTAATAATAAAAATAATAAAGAAAGTAATAGTATTAACAATAATAAAAAAGACAATGATAACAACATTCAACAAACAACATTAACAAATATATTTAATGGGATTAAGGGATAAAATGAACTTTACAGACGAGATATTAGATTTTTTAATAAAAAAGAATATAAAAACAGTTTTTTCATATCCTGGGGAACAAATTCTTCCATTATACAACGGTTTAAATGAATCACCCATAAAAAATATAATGGTAAGAAGCGAACAGGGAGCTTCACATATGGCGGACGGATACAGCAGAATTACAAATCATGTTGGAGTATGTTTAGCAACTGCGGGACCTGGTGCAACAAATTTAATGACTGGAATAGCTACGGCATATAAAGATTCCTCCTCTGTGATAGCAATTACAGGGAGATGTAAAAAAGAATATATTAATAAAAACTATTTTCAAGAAATAAATATGGATTTTTTAAATTTGCAAAATGGATATTTTGTAGATGCCCCGGATATAAAATATTTTGAAAAGGCATTTAATGAATCAATAAATACCAAAAAGCCCATTCACTTAAATATCCCGTATGGCGTATTATTGGATAGCAATGACGACAATAACCGTAATAATAATGAAAATAACTATAAAGATGAAAAAAATAATAAAAAAGACAATACATCTATATTAAATAACATAGATTATAACACCACAGGTAAACCATTGTTGTTGATTGGCCAGGGTATTTATGGGAATTTATCTTATAATGACATATTAAAAATAAATGACATATTAAAAAATAGCCACATTCCAATAGCCACAACATATCCTGCAAGGGGAGTTATTGATGAAAATAACCCAATCTGTCTTGGTTTAGTTGGGGGAAGAGGCACAGAAAAAGCAAACCAATATATTTTAAATTGTGATACTGTGTATTGCTTAGGAGCCTCTTTATCATACAATACATTACCTCCCCTAATTAGAGATAAAATAATACCTAAAATAAAAGATATACCAATAAATATTAATAATTTAGAGGATATTGAATTATTAATAAATACATTAAACTACAAATATAATAATGTATATATTAATAATATCGGCAATAATATTAATCCCAATAATAAATTATGTGGAGATTATTCTTTAAAAATTAATGAAATATTAAATAATTTGCCAGATGATACCATAATTACGACAGATGCAGGAAATCATACAGTTTTTGTATCATTATTAAAAACTTGTGGAGCTCCGAAAAATATTATTTCTTCCCACAGCATGGGGACTATGGGATTTGGGCTTCCTGCATCAATTGGAGTTAAATTTGGATGTTTGGATAATAATATTGATAGGGAAGTAGTTTCGATAAATGGAGACGGCGGGTTTCAAATGAATATACAAGAATTAGCTACCGTTTCCGAAAACAACTTAAAAATATTAATAATTATAATGAAAAACAACAGATTAAACATATTTGGAGATATTAAAAATCCAGATTTCAATAAAATAGCAGATGGATATAATATAGATAATATATATATCTCAGATATTGATGAAATAGAAAATAACATAAAATATTATTTAAATAACAACAAACCTTATTTAATGGTAGTTGAATGTGAAAATGAGTCATTGCCAAAAAAATCATTTAATTAATAACTAATAATTACAAAATAACTAAATAACAAATAATACGGATTAATGGAGTGAAAATATATGAATAAATTATTTAAGATTTTAACTGGGAATATACACTTTAATGCAACAAAATTAGATAATGAAAACTTTAATCAAAATTGGGAAGTTCCAGAAGCGTTAATATCAATAATTGGATTAAAAAACGGAAAAAAGCCAATATTTTATTATGGAGTTAAGAGAGATTGTGAAGAACGATATAATTTAATAAAGGGAACTTCCGACAATGGAAATAAATTTATAAATGCAAGATTATCTTTTAAATTCGATAAACAAAAGATTATAGAAAATGAAAAATATATTGTAGCAAATGGATTTGATGGTCTTTTATTGACTATAAATATTGATAAAAATAAATTTATATCTACATTTGAAGAAATAATTATGGAAGGATATAATTCTGGAGATGAACACATAATAGATGTTCTTGATAGAATGAGAGAAAGAAATGCTTTCGATACAGTTGAAGAAAGTGCAAAATATATTGCAAATAGGGATTATAACTGGTTATTGGGTAGATTAAAATACACAGCTGGATTATTTAATTATTCTGGTTGCGGATACTGGTTAATACCATTGAAAACTAAGATGGAGCTCACAAGGGGACTAATAATTAATGGTAATGAAATTACAATTAATTTGGAAAATACAGAGCTCTTTAAAAGTTATATGGTATATATAGATACCAAAGTTAATTTAGTTAGATATAATGTATTTAGATTATGCAAAAAAGAATATTCTTTAATGGACGAAGTTAAAAAACAGATGAAAGATGATATCTGTCCATGGTGTGGGGAAAAATTGAGAACCATTAGAACAAGGAAAGGAGAATTTTTAGGATGCACTGGTTATCCAACCTGTTTATATAGAAGATTTTCAAAAAAATAAATAATAAAAAATATTTTGGGAGCTCCCCTCCCATATATAAATTATATAATAATAATTATGCCGCTGATACTATTTTTATTACATCTTTTTCTTTTAATTCTTGGTCGGCTCCAATTCTTATTTTTTTCTTTGCATCTACGGCATATATGAATTTATCTCCTATGTCTGTATGTATTTTATATGCCAACTGTTTTGCAGTTGTGCCTTTTTTAACTAAATGAGCATCTGGGAGAACATTTCCTTTTTTATCGCAATATTTGTTTTCGTCCTCCACAGGATAAACCACAATCATATTTAATAATTCAAAATAAGCATTATTCAATAAATCTCTCACACCTGTCCCATTATTCTTTTTTAAATATTCTTTAATATAATTTAAAGCATTTTTTTGGGCATCATTTAATGAATCATTTATTATCTCAAAATCATTGTTAGCTCTATCATATTTTATTATATTTCCTGCTTCTGCTCTTTTTAAGGTTAATTCTATTTCTGCGGAGGTAGGTATTACAATATAATCTTTAAATTCTTCTTTTAATTTTTTTATGTTGTTTTCAGCATTTGGATGGTCTGCCTTATTGGCACAAATTAACATTGGTTTTGAAATTTTTCTAAGGGTTTGGGATAGCGTTAAAAGGTCTTCCTCTGTCCATTTAATGGGGCTTTCGTCCATATTTCTAGTTGAATTATGAACATGGTCTTCGGTAATATTCAATCCACTTAATTGTTCTGATATTATCTTTGCCGTATTTTTCTGCTGTTGGGCTTTTCTCGATAATTTATCCCAGTTTTTTGTAATTATTCCGTAAATCCACATATCTATTTCATTTAACAAAAATTTTACATCTTCGGTGGGGTCGTGATTTTCTGCTGGATTTCCTTCTATATCCGTTGTTCCACTTGCATCAACCACCACTATAAAGGCATCAGCCTGCCTTAAATCGTCTAAAAATTTATTTCCCATACCTTTTCCTTTATGTGCCTCTGGAACCAAACCAGCTACATCAATTATTTCAACTGGGACATATCTTGTTCCATCAATACATTTTGAATTATTTGGGTTGCACTGAATATCTAATTCAACGCAAGGGCATTCTGAACTTACAAATGATGTTCCTACATTTGGGTTTATTGTTGTGAATGGATAATTTCCAATGTCTGCTACTTTTTCGGTCATAGCATTAAATAAAGTGCTTTTTCCTACATTCGGTTTTCCTACAATTCCTAATATTGCCATATTTTCGCCTTTTTTCTTTTTTAATTAAAACTCTTCGAGTTTTAATTTCGTAAAATTCCCGTAGGAAATTTTAGATAGTGAAAATATTCAAATCGCCTGATTTTGCGTATTTTTCCTATAATCTCACTATACGGTATTCTCAAATCAATAATTATTATCAATTACAAACATTATTTAATATATTATATAAAGATATATAAAAAAATAAAGAAAAAATAAAGGAGCTCCATGTAGTAGGTATTCAAAAAGTCAAATTCCAAAGGAATTTGAGTAATGAAAATCACGAAGTGATTTTCATCTGATCTGTTCTCCATTAGTCAAAAAGATTACGGAGAGGCATATAATATATCCGTAATATTTTACATACAATGGTGTTTATTAATTAAAAAGTTCTTGAACATACTATAATATCTATAATTTATTAAACTTGGTGAAATGATGGATGGTGTAGTATTGAAACAGATATCAAAATACTATGGCAATAAACTGGCACTAAATAATTTATCATTTAATGTAAAAAAAGGGGAAATATTTGGATTGTTAGGACACAATGGAGCAGGAAAAACCACCACACTACGAATTATAAGTGGAATTATTGACAATTACAACGGGGAAGTATTGATAAATGGAAATATTGGGTATTTGCCAGAGGAGCGGGGGCTTTATAAAGATGAAAAAGTAAAGGATATTTTAAAATTCTTTGGGGAGCTCCATGATATACCTACTTCAAAATTAAAGGAACAAATTGATTATTATTTAAATAAATTAAATGTGTCCCAATATAAAAATAGCAAAATAAAAACTCTTTCAAAAGGAAACCAGCAAAAAATTCAGTTTATTGTATCAATTATCCATAATCCCGACATAATTATACTTGATGAGCCATTTACTGGGCTCGATATTGTAAATTTGAATTTAATAAAGGATATAATTTATGGGCTCAAAGAACAGGGGAAAACCATAATATTATCCACCCACCAGCTGGAAAAAATTGAAAGATTTTGCGATAGAATATTAATTTTAAAAGAAGGAAAAGCTGTTAAATATGGTAGATTAGATGAAATATGCAAAAAAACGGCATATATTGAATATTTGGAAGATAATAAGCTAATAAAATATAATTTGTCCCATGGCGAAGCATTGCAATTATTAAATGATGAAAATATAAAAAATAATATTGTTAAATTTGAAGTAAGGAGCTCCTTGGAAGAATTATTTATGGAGGATAATAATGGATAAAGATAATATCAAGAAAATTTACAAAAATCAAAGATTTTTGAATTCTCTAACAAAAATAAAGGCAATAGCAAAACGAGAAATATTAAGCAATATCAAACGGAAGCAGTTTATTTTAATGATTTTACTTGTTCCGGTTGTGATGATATTAATTACAATGGCTACGGCATATTTTACAGCGGAAGTTGAAGACCAAAAAATAGGATATATTGATAACTTTGGAATGGATATTCCGCCCCTGTTTAAATCATTTAATCCACTTAAACAGGAAAATATCACGATGCAATTTATAAAATATAATAATACGGAAATCGGAAAAAATGCCGTAATAAATGGGGATATCAATGCATTTATAATAATTCCTAAAAATTATCTTGAAAATGAACCTATGACTATTTATTCAAAATCAAAAACAATCCCCTCAATTATAAGGAGCTCCATAAAAGATATTGTATTATCCACAGTATTAAAGGACAAAGTAGATGAAAAAACATATAATATTGTAAAATCACCGATTAATCTTGAAATATACAGTATAAGCAAAAAAGGAGAGGAAAAAGAAAATATAATTTCTCAAATGATGCCATTTGGCTTTGCCATGCTTTTATATATTGCCATAATTTCCGTATCTGGACTATGCACCAACAGTGTAATTGAAGAAAAACAGCATAGAATCATGGAACTCCTGCTTACAACAACAAATTCAACAAATATATTGATTGGAAAAATAATTGGAATATCATTTTTAGGATTAATTCAAATGAGTATATGGATTTTATTTGCCCTCCCAATTATATCTATGGTAGCATTGAAAATTCCGCCGTTTTTAATGGTTTCCGCGGTTGTGTTCTTTGTAATGGCATATTTATTTTATGTGTCATTGTTAAGTGGGCTATCCTCATTATTTACGACTCAAAAAGATGCGGGGCAGATTATAAGTCCGATTATAATGGTGCAAATAATACCTTTATTAATTCTTACGCTAATTCAATCTAATCCAAATCATTACATTATTAAAATATTGTCATTTGTTCCTTTCACAGCTCCGCAAGTTATGCTTATGAGAATGAGTATAACTCACATAGAACCTTTGGAGGTTTATTTATCTATGGGTGTTATGTTTATATTTACGGTATTATCTTTCATATCAGCCGTGAAATTATTTAAAATAGGTTCTATGATTTACGATGAGGAAATGACAATTAAAAAAGTAATTAAAATTATCAAATAAAAAATATTAAATAAAAAAATATTCAATTAATATTTTCCCATTTTTAAAGCAATATAGGGAATTATAACTAATAACAACAATACGATATTAATGGAATCGGTGTTTTAGTAGTAGTTCCGCTTCCACTGTTGGTATTGTTAATATATTCTACTTTTACGGATATGGTATTAACCTGTATTTTATCATCATTACCAATATTACTTTTATCAACTTTAATTGATATTACTCCATCGCTAAGAATATTTGTAGCATTATCTCCATCTATTGTAAATTGGGTATTTTCATTTTCTGCGTCCAATATTCCAATATAATCTCCATCAACACTTACAAAATCCCCTCCAAATCTTTTTCTAACTGTGATTTCTATTTTAGAGATATTGTCAGGACTCCAATTAAGTATCCAATTTTTTTTATTACTTCCTATTGTATCATTTATCTCTTGTGTTCCTCCTGTGATATTATATATTACAATATTTAGATTATTACTCTTATATGGAGTATTACCTTTTAAGGCTAATCTGTCATGTCCCTGAGAATAATATGTGTTATTTATAATATCAGTGATTATAAATTTTCTAAATGATGTTCCAATAGGGAGCTCCCCCAATAGATTATAATTACTGCTTGTATTGTAAATATATATTGTTTCGTCATAATCGCTACCTCCAACATCTACGTCATTTGCATTAACTTCCACAATCATATTTTGAATGGTTATGTCATCTAAATCATAAGGAAAGTTAAATGTTTCCGTAATGTCTGTTGTGGTTTTACTATCTTCAATATTTGTAATATTATCCTCCCACAATTCGCCAGATACACCGAGGATAAAGTATAGTAATAAAACTACAAAAAATATCTTTTTCATAATCTCTCCTAATATTATAATGTTTATAATATAATATATGAAATTTAAACTATATAAAACATTATTTATAGAATATATATAAATATTAAATAAAAAAATATATCATAAATAAAATGAATAAACTTTTTTATTCAATCCTCTCCAAATAATTATTTAAAAATTCTTCTTTTTTCAAATACTTCAAAAATTGCACTGGTTTATTATATTGTTCTATAATCTCCCCTAAATCACTATCTCCACGACATAAAACACATTGCACAATCATAGAATTAAAATTCTCATAAGATACTTTTATATTTGATTTTTTTAACGATTTTTCAATATATTTTATTGTATTTTTTGAGTTTAAATCAAATGGTTCATTTTCAAATTCAGTTTTAGGTTTTGGTATGAATGGATTTACACTAACTTCAACCTTCCTAAAATCTTTTTTAACTATTTGAGATAATTTTATGATTTCTTCAATGTCCTCTTCTGTTTCATTGGGTAGTCCCACCATATAATAAAGCTTTACTTTATCTATTCTGTTATCTTTTGCTATATTTAAGGCATTAAAAATATCGTCTTCCGAAATATCTTTTTTAATAAATTTCCTTAAACTCTCACTTCCGGCTTCTGGTGCTATTGTGAGAGTTTTTAGGTCAAGGATTTTTAATAATTCTTCTGTTATGGTGTCGGCCCTTAATGAGGAGGGAGATATTGATATATTTTCTTTTATATCTTTTATATGATGACATAAATCAACTATATATTTATAATCTCCAACAGATGGACTTATAAGAGCTATTTTATTTACTGGTGTATGTTTTAGCCCTTCCTCTGCAATATATTTTAAATCCTCTATTTTTTTAAATCGTGGTGGGCGATATATATTTTTTGCCATACAAAATTTACATCTTCTTGGGCAACCTCTTCCCAGTTCCAACAAAAAAGCTTCCCCATAAGCTCCAGACGGGTGAGTAAATTGGCATAATGGGTAATCTTGAATATCAAATAATTTTGGATATATTCTTTTTACAGTATCAAAATCGTTTAATTTTGGATAATATACTCCATTTTCTACGGGCTCCTTGTTAATTAAATCATACATTATATTTGTTCCCTCTATTTCCCCTACAACAAAGGCATCAAAATAATTATTCAATGGCATTGGGTTTGCCATAGCACAAGGACCACCACCAATAAAAATAGCATTTGGATTTCTTGGTTTTAAATTATTTATTATATTAATTACATTAAAATAATCATTTTCATATTGAAGTGTTATAATTATAGCATCTTTATTTTTTATATCCTTATAATTTTCCATAAAATACATATCGCAATTTACATCGTTGTAGCTATTTAGATGATGATGTAATATTTGCATAGCTAAACTGGATATGCCACCTTTAAATTTGTTTGGAAAAATTAGTGCTACATTTTTTATCATGATATCACAAAAAAATAGAGAATATTAATAAAATTATAAAATTCAAAACAGTTTTTAAAAAAAACGGTGTCAGCTCGCCCATCTTTCATCACAAAGTCAGAAGCTACTCCGGTCATCATCCACCAAACTATAATATATACTAATAGTATATATATTTATTTGATAAATGTTATGAATTATGAAAATAGGTCATAAGCGTAAAATAGCATACTACAATAAAACAGGTTTTGAAACTTGGTATATTTCCTATATATATCTATCATTGCTATTTTTCTCACTGGTGTATTTATGGACGAATTGAATATTATAAAAATAATACAAAATAATTTAAAATATAAAGGGAGCTCCCATGTGGTAAAATCAATAGGTGATGATTGTGCCGTTGTAGGTATGGGCGAAAATAATTATTTAACAATAACTACGGATATGATGTTTAGGAGCTCCCATTTTCCAAATATATTATCTCCATTTCAAATCGGGCATAGGGTTATAACGGCAAATCTTTCAGATATTGCTTCAATGGGAGCAAAACCTTTGGGAATTGTAGTTTCTATGGGATTTAATAATCCCTCTAAAAAATTCATTGAGGAATTAACAAAAGGCATAAATTATGCAACAGAATTATATTGTTGCCCTATTATTGGGGGAGATACAAATAAATCAAAGGAATTAACATTATGTGGAACGGCTTTTGGAATTGCCTCTAATCCATTATACCGATATAATGGAAATGTGGGCGACGATATAGTCATAACTAACGATATTGGGAAAGTTTATTGTGCTTTTAAAATACTTGAAATGATTGAAACGGATAAAAAGCATAATAACCTTATTGAAGAATATAGTGAAATTATGGAAAAATTATATATGCCCATTGCACAGGTGAAAATGGGATTACTATTAAATAAATATAATTATGCTTCTTCTTGTTGCGATATATCGGATGGATTGGGAAAAGAATTATTTTATATGGGAAATTTTGAAGTAAAATCAAAAAAATTAATAAATGCCATGCCTAAAATTGTAATTGAATTTTGCAATAGATTTAATTTAAATCCTGTTGAGGTTGCTTTAAATAGTGGCGAAGAGTGGGAGCTCCTATTTACCACAAATAAATATGATAAAATAAATAATATATTAAATAAATATGATAATACCAAAATAATAAAACTAAAAAAGATAGGAAAAATAATAGATAAAGGGCATTATTTAGATGATGAAATACTCCATACTAGCGGTTATGTCCATAAATGGAGCGATAAAAATGAATAATTCAAAAACAAATATAAATAATAAATATATATTTTTAATAAAATTTTTTGTATTGTGTATATTATTTAATATATTGTTCCTACCATTAAAGAATAGATTGGTTGATATTGTAGCATATCAAAGTTATTTTATTTTAAATATGCTTGTTGGAGCTTCATATTCTGGGAATATGATTTATTTGTCCAATATGGTTTTGGAAGTTATCGGGGCTTGTGTGGGTCTTGAATTGGTAGCAATATATCTTGCCCTTGTATTTTCAATATCCAAAAATATTAAAGATATATTGATAGGACTACCACTATCAATTATTGTTTATTTTGGAAATGTGCTAAGGATTGTATTAATCGGATTGTTTGGGGTATATTACATACATGGAATACATATGATACATGATATTATTGGATTTATAACTGCACCAACTTTAACAGTTATGGCTTCAATGATTTATTTAAAGTTAATTAATATAAGTGATACTAATGAGAAAAAAATTTAACAGTAAAAGCAAAGGCAAAAATTTACATGCCAGTCGAGAAAATAAAGATAAAGATAATAAAATAAATAAAAATAAAGACAATAAAAGCAAAAATATTAAAAATACCAATAAAAATATTAAAGGCAAAGGCAAAAACGACCAAAACAAAAATAAGGACAATAAAAAAAGTAAGGATACAAATAAAGATAAAACACCAACTACACAATATATTAGAGTAAATACCTTAAAAATAACACCCGAAAAGCTAAAAGCTCGACTTACAGATAAGGGAATAGAATTAGAGGATACATTTTTAGAATATTTATTCAAAATAAAAAATACAAAAGTTCCAGTTGGAGCAACACCAGAATATTTATTTGGATATTATTATTTACAAAGTATATCCTCCGTAATTCCGTCTTTGGTGTTAAATCCTTCTGAAAAGGATATGGTTCTTGATATGTGTTCAGCTCCAGGGGGGAAAACCACACATTTATGCCAATTAATGAATAATAAGGGAATTGTTGTAGCTAATGAAGTGAATAGAAAAAGAATTAAAAGCTTAAAATCAAATATATTTAGAATGAATATAACAAATACAATAATATTAAATAGCGATGCCCTTAGGTTGAAGTATTTTAATTCGTTTGATAAAATATTATTAGATGCCCCCTGTTCTGGAAATGATATAAAGGATAAAAATAGGGAGGTTAGCAAAAGAGATATACGATACTGCTCTTTAAGGCAGAAAAACATGATAAATATAGGTATAGAATTATTAAAAACAGGTGGGGAATTGGTTTATAGTACCTGTTCGGCGGAAATTGAAGAAAATGAAGAAGTAATAGAATATATATTGAGTATGAGAAAAGATATTGAATTAATAAATATATCTAATTTTAAAGATACGATTACAGGAATTAGCGTAGTTGATGGCGAAGTAAATGGCACAATAAAGGTAATTCCACCAAATGAGCCATTTTTTATAGCTAAAATTAGAAAAATACAATAAATTAAACATGAATAATATTATTATATAATATTTATATGATATTAATAATAATATGGGGAAAATAATGGAAATAATAACAATAGATGGGAGTTATGGCGAAGGAGGAGGTCAAATTATTAGAACCGCTGTTTCATTGAGTGCCATTACTCAAAAGCCCATAAAAATAATAAATATACGAAAAAATAGAAAAAATAAAGGGCTATCTCACCAGCATATAGCCTGTGTAAATGCCATTAAAAAACTGTGTAATGCAAAGGTAGAAGGACTTTTTAAAGGTTCTGAAACGATGGAATTTTATCCGAATAAACTGTCTCCAAAAGATTTTACTATGGATATTGGAACTGCTGGAAGTATTTCTCTGGTTATTCAGTCAATTCTACCGGTTGGGTTATTTATTGATAAAGATGTTACAATTAACATTAAAGGGGGAACTAATGTAAAAAATTCTCCCACTATTGATTATATTAAATATATTACTATGGATATTTTAAATAAAATGGGGTATGATGGACAGGTTGAAATAATTAAAAGGGGATTTTATCCAGAAGGTGGCGGAGAGGTTAAATTACATATAAAACATTCCAAATTAAATAAAATTATTGATTTGGTGGAATTAAATAAGAATAATAATGTAGTTGAAGGAATAATATTTAATCAAAATTTAGATGCTCAAATTTCTAAAAGAATTCGGAGCTCCGCAACAAACCTAATTATGAAGCATGGATTTATACCAAATATAAAAATAGAAAATATAAAAGGGAGCTCCTCGGGAGTTGGAATATTTTTAAAATATGGTAGTTTAGGGAGCTCCATGCTTGGAGAAAAAGGATTAAGGGCTGAAATTGTTGGGGCCAGTGCAGTCGAAAATCTTTTAAAAGAAATAAACTCAGGAATGGCACTTGATAAATATATGGGAGACCAAATAATCCCATTTTTACCATTTTATGGTGGTTCTGTTGGAGTTTCTAAAATTACCGACCATACCTTATCCAACATATTCGTAGTCGAAAAATTGTTAAATGTTAAATTTAATGTTGAAAAATATAAAAATAATAATTGCAATGGTTTTTTAATAACATGTTAAAATAGGGAGCTCCGCGGAGCTCCCATTTATATAAATTTTAGTTTTATATGTTTATCATAGAATTGCATATTAATTTATAAAAACATTAAAAACATTTAATAAATTATTTATAATACCTCTCTTTTATTAATATAATGATAGTTTATTAATTATATTTTTAATCATATTTATTTTATTATTAATTTTATACAGATATTAAAGAGGAATAACAATGGATTTAAACGATTTGAAATTTATAGAAGAACAATTAGGAAGAAAACCAAATGATGTAGAAATTGGAATGTTTGAAAATCTATGGAGTGAGCACTGTTCTTATAGAAGCACAAAAAAATTACTCAGTATGTTTGGGAAAACAGTTAAAGAAAACCAAAACATAGTAGTAGGTCCGGGAGACGATGCTGCACTTATAAAAATAGATGACGAAACCGATTTATGTGTTGCCATGGCCATGGAAAGCCACAACCACCCATCATATATTGACCCATACAATGGGGCAGCAACAGGAGTTGGGGGAATTGTTAGGGATATTATATCAATGAATGCAAAACCCATAGCTTTATTAAATGCCCTTAGATTCGGAGATATAAACGGAGAAGAAAAGGATAAAGTAAGATGGCTTGTGGAAGGTGTTGTAGATGGAATTAGGGACTATGGAAATAGAATAGGTGTTCCCAATGTGGGGGGAGAATGTGAATTCGATAAATCCTACGACTACAACAACCTTGTAAATGTGGTATGTATCGGGCTTGTAAAAGAAGGAGATATCGTAACTGGAAAAGCAAAAGAAACAGATTTAACTCTTATACTTGTAGGAAGCACCGGAAGAGATGGAATTGGTGGAGCTTCCTTTGCATCAAAAGACTTAACCAGCGAAAGTGAAGGAGACAGACCAAGTGTTCAAATTGGAGACGCCTTTACAGAAAAATGTGTAATAGATTCCACTCTTGAAGCCTGTGCAACTAAAAAAGTTAAGGCAATTAAAGACCTTGGAGCTGCGGGAATAACTTCCTCCTGTTCGGAGCTCTGCTATAGTGGTGGAGTTGGTGCTGAACTTTACCTTGAAAATGTAATATTAAGAGATGAAGGAATGACGGCTTATGAAATAATGGTTTCAGAATCGCAGGAAAGAATGCTCCTTGCAGTAGAAAAAGGAAGCGAAGAAGAAATAATAAAAATATTTGAAAAATACGAGCTCCCGGTTTCAATTATTGGAAAAACAACAGATACAAAAAGATTTTTCGTAAAAATGAATGATGAAGTTGTTGTTGATTTGCCATTGGATTTGCTTTGTGAGGCAACTCTCACAGATAGTGAAGAAAAAGAAACAATACTTGAAACACCAGATAATAAAGAAAACATAGCAGAACCAGAACCAGCAGAATTAAACAATATATTATTAAAATTATTAAAATCCCCAAATATTAACTCAAAAAAATGGATATATGAACAATATGACCATGAAGTGCAGTTAAATACAGTTGTAAGACCAGGAAAAGATGCCAGTGTATTGAGATTAAAAGAAGCTCACCCAAAAGCTCTTGCTCTTGTGGCAGATTGTAATCCTACATACTGTAAGTTAAACCCATATGGGGGAAGTTTAAACCTTGTATGCGAATCAGTTAGGAATTTGGCAACTGTTGGAGCAAAACCGATTGGTATGCTCGATAATTTGAATTTTGGTAATCCAGAAAAACCAGAAAGATTTTACCAAATCAAAAAATGTATTGAAGGACTTGCAGACGGTGCCGAAATTATTGGTGTTCCCGTAGTGGGCGGAAATGTAAGTTTATACAATGAAACTGTAATTGATGGAAAAGACTATCCTATAAATCCAACACCAGTAATTAGTATTGTGGGAACTATTGAAAATATCAATAACATACCAAAAGGAGCAAAAGAAGGGGATATTTTAATAATAACAGCACCAACCAAAGACGAAATGGGAGGAACGGAATACTACAAACAAATCCACAACACAGAAGAAGGAATTGTTCCAAAGGCAAATTTGGAAGTTGAAAAAGAAATATACTCAAAAGTTTGTGAATTGGTAAATAATGGATTAATAAATGAAGCTGTGGATTGTTCCAAAGGAGGACTTGGTGTAGCAATCTCTAAATTATGTATGACTAACAATATTGGTGTAGAATTAGATTTGGGAGACTATAACACCAACGGCTTAAGAAATGATATTTTATTATTCTCAGAGAGCTCCGGTAGAATAATATTATCAGTAGATAAAAACAATGCCGATAAAGTTGTTAAAGAATTAAATGGTGCAATTATCGGAACTGTTAAAGGAAATGAGTTAAAAATAAAATTAAACGACAATGAATTAATAAATTTACCTATTGAAGAAATGAAAAATAAATATGAAAATGCCTTTTCTGAAATGATGGGAGAAAATATATAAAATTCATAATTCATATTTATTATTTTATTTAATGAAATTTCTCTATTTTTTTACTATTGGACGCATAATTATCTATTTATTTTAACTATTCGGTGTTAATATGGAACTATTAAAAAACCTAATAAGCTACCATGATGCTAAAAATATTGTATTTAATAATCTCGATAAATTAATAAATTCAAAATACAAAACAATCAGCGTTTTAAATTCATTAAATAAAATATCTTTTGAAGATATTAAAGCTCCAACAGATTTGCCCATGTTCAATAAGTCTGCAATGGACGGATATGCAATAATAGCAGAGGATACATTTGGAGCTTCGGAAAATAATCCTATTATTTTAAATTTGGTGGAAGGAGACGAAATAAGCTCGGAAGAGTGTATAAAGGTATGCACTGGAATGCCCATTCCAAAAGGTGCTAATGCCGTGGTAATGAAAGAATATTGTAATGAAGAAGATAATTTTTTAGAGGTAAGGTGGAGCTCCTATCCAAATGAAAATATTTCAAGAATTGGAGAGGATATAAAAAAAGGAGAAACAATATTAAAAAAAGGAGAAACAATCAACCCATATCACATTGCTTTATTGCTGTCATTGGGCATAAAAGATATAAAAGTAATGGATTTAAAAATTGGTTTGATATCTACGGGGGATGAATTAATAGATATTGAGGATTTAAAAGATATACAACAATTAAAAAATCAACACAAAATAGTAAATTCAAATACTCCTATGCTATCTGCACTAATTAATGAAACTGGATTAACACCAAATATTTACAAATTGGTAAAAGATAATGAGGAAGAAATAAAAAATATATTATTAAATGCACTAAATGAAAATGACATAATATTTACTACGGGAGGAACTTCTGTTGGAGATAGGGATTACACAATAAAAGTAATTAATGATTTGTGTAGTATGGAGCTCCACGGAGTGCAGATTAGACCAGGAAAACCATTTGGATTTGCAAAATATAAAACCAACGAAGGAGAGGAAAAGCTAATATTTATATTATCGGGCTATCCCGTTGCTGGTGCCGTGCAATTTGAATTATTTTTTAGAAATTATTTTAAACCACGAAAATATTTATATTTGCCATTAAATAGAAATATAGCTTCTACACTTGGTAGAACTGACATATTAAGGTTAAAATTCGTAGAAACAAACAATAACAACAAAAAATCAGCCGTAGAACCACTTAAAATAACAGGTAGCGGGGTGCTGTCTTCAATAGCAAAGGCAGATTGCTATACAATTATAGGGGAAAATATTGAAGGCTATGAAAAAGGGGAAGTTATTAAAGTATATATATTATAAATTATAACGGTCATATTATAAAAATAAATAGATATATTGAGTATATATAAATAAATATTAATAATTTTTTCTCAATCGATATTATTGTGATATAATGATTAAAAATATATTATTTTTAGTATTGGGGGTTATGATACTATTATCTCCTGTGTATGCAGATACAACTCCAAAAGTAGTTAAATCATACCTTGGAGTATATGAATACAACGGGACATACTACGACCCATTAGGCAATACATTTGACGGTGGGTCTTCGTATACTGCTCCTGATTCTGATTATAATTATGCAGTTATAGTATATGAATTAGATAATGGTCAAACGATTAGGCAGACAGTACCATTAACAGATAATCAAGGAACTACTGACCCAGCACCAACGGCGGCAGTATCCTGGACCGACCCAGATGGAAATACTTATGACCTATTTGAACAAGTTCGCGATACCAGTGTTAGAAATAATGTACGAACTAATAATCTTACTCCATTACCATATATTGCCGAAATCCCGGTGGGTTCTCAAATCGATTTAAAAATGAACGATAATTATAATGATGATAACTATGCCGATGGAGAGTGGAAATTAAATATTACGGAAAATGGAATAACATTTGAAGACGCCACCCAATATGGGGGATATTACCATAATTTATCATTTAAACTTACAGACATTGATACAAACGGAACATGGAATATCACTATGCCATATAAAAATAGAGGCCCTCCATACAGTGAATACTATAGTGGGATAATTCCATTAAATGGTTCTAATGCAACCATATATGATATAAGTGGTAATACACTAGATGCCGGCAAAATTTTAACATCTTCACCTCCAGCAAGCTTCTTTAACCCGACAACCTCAACCCCTACTAAAACGCCGATTCCAATTGGTGCGTTAATATTGTCAATAATACCAATAACATATTTGCTTTATCGGAGGAGTAATTAATTACAATATTTCTTTTTTTATTTTTAATTTTGCTCAATTTCAAAATATTATTATGAAAAAATAGAATAAAATTATAGTAAATCTTCGGTCTTTTTCACTAAACAATCTCAAAATCGCAAAGCGATTTTTACGATCATATAAATTTTTCAGAGGAAAATTTAGAGATCCTATAAAAAGCTAAAATCTCTACCATATTACCAATAAATGAAAAAATTTGTTTACAAAATCTTCGATTTTGTACAAATCCTAAAAGGATTTTGTTTACAAAAGCTATGCTTTTGTATAAAATCTCGAAGAGATTTTATTTAATAATAAGCCGGATAAGGACAGTTATTGAACTTACTATATATGGGAGCTCCCTGTATGTGCGTAATTGTAAAGAATATATATAAATATATAAATATATTATTTTAAAATATTATTATATTATTTTTTTAATTTTATCTAAAAAAATTTAAAAAAAGTAATAAAGAGTCCCGATGGGTTCCTCTTTATTTGCAATATTATCAATGTATATAATTATATACTGTCTATTGGGGATATCCAGTTTGTTCTAATTATAACATTTGTTTAACGCATTTAATCATTTTTGTAAGAATTTCTTTATCTGTGAGCATATCTTCAAATTGTGGCTCAATTACTTTTTTAACTCTTATTGGGGCACAATCCATTCTATATGCTGTTCCAGAATCTTCAACACCACTATATGTAGATGGTATGATTATGTTGGAAACAACATCTGTTGGAGTGATTCCCGGGTTAATATTTATCACAGGTATTTTTGCCATTGTTTTTAGTGCTGAATTCGGAAATGAATGTCCTGGGTCAGAGGCACAATTCATCATAGCATCAACATGCCCTTTTGCAAGTGCATCTACTGCGGAGGTTTCTCCAGGATTATATGTTGGGTATCCTTTTGAGAAATCAACACAGTAAGGGTAGCCTGTTTCATAAGCGGATACAATGTTAAATCCTGCAACATTGTAGTGGCCCCTCATTGGCATGAGCACAGATTTTATATGTTTGTTTAAATCGCTCACCAATGTAATTGCATTATCAATATTTCTATGTTTTCCTCTGGACATGGTCATACCCATACCAAAGTATAATATTGAAAATTGATGTTTTCCAATAATATCATATAATTCATACAATTGCTCTTTTGGAACTCCTGCAATTACATCTTGTTGTGGTTCTACTCCATTTAATATCATTCTCAAAGCACTAATTAGAATGTAGTCAGTTCCTGGGTATGGTTGTATATGAATATCTGCGAGTTTTGCGGAATCTGTTTTCCTTGGGTCTACTATAACCACTGTTCTATCTGGTCTTCCTCTTTCTCTGAAAAACCCTCTCGCAAATGTTCCATATCTACTCATATGTCTTGGGTGCCCATGCATAGGATTGCATCCCCAATAAAATACTAAATCTGCATAGTTTTTAGGCTGATCTAATGAACATGTTGGATATCCCCTATCCTGAACCGCCAAAAGTGACGGTCCGTGTCAAACTGTTGCAGTGTTATCTAATACACCACCAGTAAGTTCTGCCAACTCAACTCCTTTTTGCTGAGCTTCACAAAGTGTTGCACTCCATCCATAATGTAAAGGCCAGTTTGCCTCAACAAGGATTCTTGCAGATTCTTCGATTGCTGTTTCGTAATCTACTTTTTTTAATTCTCCGTCATCTTGCCTAATAAGCGGACTTGTATGTCGTTTTCCGTGTGCCAAGTGCATAAATTTTGCATGCCCGATTCTACAAAAGTTCTTCGTGCCTACTATTTTACCATCTTCTAAAAGCACAACTCCATCATCACACAAGGTTCCGCAAAATGGACATACTACATCTTTAACTATCTCCATATTTTACACCTGCATAATATATAATCACATATACCATATATGGATTATATATGGGTTGTATATGAATTTATAATAATTATATAATTTTCAAATATTATAATTATAATTCTTCACTAATTATATATCTCTTATAAATATGCCTGTTCCATCACTTCAAGGGAATTTTCTATTATTTCTTTATCTGTGGGTTCAATAGTTACTTTGGTCCCCTTAAAAGATGGCATTCCTGTACCTTCGGTTCTTGGATTAACTATTACATTTACCCAGGTTCCATATGCCACATATGCCATTCCTTCGAGGAGCTCCTGCTCAGCAGTCACTGCCTCCATAACTATTTCCCCATATTTGCTAGATAACAATACTTTGTCGTGGTCTTTCAACCCCAATTTAGCCATATCTGCTGGATTCATATCCAATTTTGTGCAGGCTTCTTTATATTTTTGCCCTTCTTTCCCTGATTCCATTCCCTCTCCCTGCCAGACGGAACGACCAGTTAATAAAAGAACTTCTAGTTTTTTCATAATACCACCATATGGCAGATAAATTATTTAAAAATGCTTATCATTTAATTTTAATTCATTGTGAATTAATATCACACTGAATATATATTAAGGGTAAAGAATATATAAAATTTTCTATATGAATTAAGCCGAAAATATGAATTCAACTATATTTCGTTGCTATAATACAATTTAGTAAATCATATGTGGTTAAATATTATTGTTTATGGGGATATTAATGTTATTTATGGAGTATTACGAACAAATATATTATTGTAGGAGCTCCATAATATCACAATATTTAATAATAAAAAATAATAAAAAATAATAAAATAAAGTGAAAAAATATGAAGTTAAAAATATTGAATAAAAATGAAATTGAAATTGCTGCAAATGCCATAAAAGATGGTGATTTAGTAGCATTTCCTACGGAAACAGTGTATGGATTAGGTGCTGATGCACTAAATCCTGATGCAGTAGAAAAAATTTTTAAAGTTAAAGGGCGACCCATCGATAACCCATTAATTATTCATGTAAATAATTTAGAAATGGCAAATAAAATTGCACATATTACAGAAAACGCTAAAATATTATTACAAAAGTTTTCACCGGGGCCTTTAACCATTATATTAAAAAAGAAAGAGGTCGTTCCGGCCATAACCTGTGCTAATTTGGATACAGTTGCCGTTAGAATACCAAATAATAAAATTGCACTGGAATTAATAGAAAAAGCAAATACTCCAATAGCTGCACCAAGTGCTAATTTATCAGGAAAGCCAAGCCCTACAAATATACAACATATAATAGACGATTTAGGCGATAAAATAAACTATGCCATAGAGGGGGAAACCACAATAGGTGTAGAATCCACGGTTTTAGATTTAACTGAGAAAAAACCTAAAATATTAAGATATGGGAGCATAACTTATGAGGATTTAAAAAAAGTTATAGATATTGAATTAATTGAGATTAATAAACAGGGCAAAAAAATTATAAAAACAGTTAAATCGCCAGGTATGAAATATACGCACTATTCCCCCGATGCACCATTAATAATGGCAACAGGAAATATTGAAGAAATTACCGGTAAAATAAATGATTTAATAAAAGAATATACTGAAAAAGGAGAGAAAAATGAAAATGTCGGGATAATTATAACAGAAGAAACAAAAGATAAATATCCTGCAAATATTAAAAAAATAGTATTAGGAAGCAGGTCTGATTTAAAAACTATCTCTAAAAATTTATTTAATTCATTGAGGGAAATGGATAAAAATGGCGTATCCATTATATTTATTGAAGGATTTGAAAAAAAAGGACTGGGACTTGCCATAATGGATAGATTAGAAAAAGCATCATCTAAAATAATATAAAGCAATAACAACAAAATAAAATAAATGGTTAAAAATAATATAATATATTTTTTTATTTTTTATATATATTGATATATCCTTGATTTAATGTATTATTTATATTTGCAACTTTATCGGGAAATGATTTATACCATCCAGGAAGTTCAGGGAGCTCCGTAAAATTAGTTATAATTTTCCCATTTGATAAAAATGCTTTTAATATTCCATCTTCATCTTTATATATTGACGAATTTGGGGGTATCCATTTATTATTTGGTATTTTTATGGTATCTCCTGTTCCATCAATTACACAATTATGCCCTATCACTACATTATCTCCAATTTCTGCATTAAAAACAATGGAATTAAATCCAATAAATGACTTATCTCCAATTTCTGCATGGCCATGTATGATGGTGCAATGACTTATTGAAGAATCTTTACCAACAATTACTCCTGTGCCACTTAAACAATGTATTACTGCACCATCTTGGATATTTACATTTTTTTTAATTATAATACCTTTTGTAGGTGGCTCATCGCATCTTATTACAGCATTTGGACTAATATATACCCCATCTTCAATAATCACATCACCAATGATTACAGAATTTTGGTCAATATATATGTTTTTGCCTAATTTAGGCATCTTTCCGTCAATATTTGGAAAAAGACATTTTTTTAGCATATTATCACCAATAATATATGAGTATATATTTAGATAGGTATGGTATATATTGCCCCGTATAGTTATAGTCAATCTTCGATCTTTTTCACTAAACTGTCTCAAAATCGCAAAGCGATTTTTATGATCGTATAAATTTTTCAGAGAAAAATTTAGAGATGCTATTAAAAGCTAAAATCACTTACTACATTACAAATAAATGAAATAATTTTGGGACAGATAAGGGACAGTTATTGAACTTACTATAATTGACATAAACAGTTCGTTTATATTCTAAAACATCTAGGACTAATTGAATAGCAATAGAAATTAGCAGGATTAATATATTTATGTTATAAGCTAAATATGGGCTGTAATGTAATTATAATAATTTATTTAAATTGTTCTCCCAATTCAAATCCTTTTTCAAGTGCTTTCATATTTAAATCTTTAAATTTAGGTGGAACCGCTTCACATACGGCTTTTATGAGTGATTCTTTTGATATTATTTTTGTTGTAGTTATGAGGGCTCCCAACATTACCACATTTGCCACTATTTTATTTCCTAATTCATATGCTGTTTTTGTGGCGGGTATTGGATATACGGTTACATTTTCCAATTCTGGCCCATTTGCCATCATATCTGGGTCATATAACATGGTTTTTCCAGCTTTTAAATCTTTTGAATATGTATCCATTGATTCCTGATTCATTGCAACCAATATGTCTAATTCTCTAACTTTGGGGTAATCCCTTGGGTTATCTGTGGATATCACTACCTCTGCACGGGATACTCCTCCTCTTGCTTCTGGGCCAATAGATTGAGTTTGAAATGCATAATGTCCCTCATATAATACAGTAGCTCTTCCCAATATAATTCCTGAAAGAATAACACCCTGCCCTCCAAATCCTGCAAATCTTACTTCCGTTCTCATTTTTTCCCCTCCTTTTTATTTTCTTCGTTTTCTTCCTCTTTATTCAATACAGATTCCTGTTCTATGATGTTATAAATTTGTTCTGTGTATTCTGGCTGTTCTTTATTTACAAATTCTCCAATTATTACTTTTTCATTCAATTCTTCTTCATTCATATTTTTTGCTTTATTGATGGATATTGAACTATTTTTTATAATTTCTACTAATTCTATATTGGTTTTAACCCCATTTATTCTACCGTAATTTGTATGGCACTGTGCAACCACTTCAATAAATGCAAATCCTTTGGTATTCATTCCTTTTTCTATTGCTCTGGCCAATTGTATGGGGTGTGTGGTTGTCCATCTTGCCACATAACTAGCTCCTGCGGCTTCCACTAATTTACATAAATCAAAAGGTCGTTCTGGATTTCCATATGGTGCCGTGGTTCCTTTTTTTCCTGATGGGGTTGTAGGGGAATACTGTCCTCCGGTCATTCCATATGTGTTATTATTAATACATATTACGGTCATGTCTATATTTCTCCTACATGCATGTATAAGATGATTTCCCCCTATTGCAGAACAGTCCCCATCTCCTGTGAATACAATTACATTTAAATCAGGATTAAATGTTTTTAGGCCTGTTGCAAATGCTAATGCTCTACCATGTGTTGTATGTATTGAATCACATTCAAAATATCCCGGAATTCTAGAAGAACATCCAATTCCTGAAACTAAAACCGTATCCTTCATATTTAATTCTATTTTATCAAAAGTCTTACATGCACTATTAATAACTGTTCCAATACCGCAACCAGAACAGAACATGAGGGGCAATCTATCCTTTCTTAAATATTTTAAGGCAAAATGTTCCTTGTTAGCATCTGTCATTTAAATAACCTCCTAAATATTAATTTTTTAATTTATTTTATATATCTTATTTTATTATTATATTAATTACTGTAAGGCTCCCAATTATAATCCTAATTACAATATGGGGAGATATAAATTATTCTCCCTATAATTCATTTATTATTTCCTCTGGAACATGTATTTCCCCACCTGTTTTTCCTACTAAACTAACTTCACAATGTCCTTTTGAAGCTCTTTGAACTTCTCTGGATATTTGTCCGAAATTCATTTCAGGTATGATGATTTTCTCTGTTTTTTTGGCAATTTCTAATATTTTGTAGTCTGGGAATGGCCATACTGTTTCTAATCTGAGAATTCCCGCACTTACTCCTTTTTCTCTAAGTTCATTTACAGCAGTTTCCGCAGACCTTGACGGAGCTCCATAGGATACTACCACAACATCTCCACAATCATCTAAATATTTTTCCTCATAGGATACAATATCCTTTAAATTGTTCAATATTTTATCGTTTAATCTTTTTACTAATTTGTGATGTTCAGCAGGTTTTGAAGCAGCATCCGGATATCCTTTTTCACTATGGGTTAATCCAGTTACATGGGTATTCCAGCCATTACCAAATGTTGGCATCTTAGGAATTAAATCTTCTTCTGGGTAAAATGGATATTTTCCCAGTCCTTCTTTTCTATTAATTATTTCAATTTCCTCTGGAATTACTAATTTTTCTCTCATATGCCCTACAATCTCATCACTCATTACAAAAGCTGGAACTCTGTATTTTTCAGACATATTAAATGCTTTTATGGTGTATTCAAAACATTCTTGAACTGAGGATGGGGCAAAAGCTATAATTTGGTAATCTCCATGAGAGCCCCATTTTGCCTGCATCATATCACTTTGGGATGCCATTGTAGGCTGTCCCGTGGATGGGGACCCCCTTTGAACATCAACCAATACAAATGGTGTTTCAGTCATAACCCCATATCCGATATGTTCCTGCATTAAACTAAATCCTGGACCACTTGTTGCCGTCATAGCCTTAGCTCCTGCCCAAGATGCACCTAAAACAGTTGCTAATGCAGATATTTCATCTTCCATTTGAACATATGGTCTTCCTATCTGTGGCAATCTTTTTGACAATCTTTCGGCAACTTCTGAGGAGGGAGTTATAGGATATCCTCCGAAAAAATTACATCCTGCTGACAGAGCTCCCTCTGCACATGCTTCATTTCCCTGCATAAAATAAGTTCCGGGTTTAAGTTTTCCATCTTTTCCTATCATTTTCTCACCGCAATAGCTTGGTCTGGGCATATCATTTCACAAATATTACAGTATGTGCATTTGGTTATATCTTCAACCTCTGCAACATGAACGCCCTTTTTATTTAATTGTTCTGACATTTTTAATACTTCTTTTGGACAGAATTTTACACATAAAATACATCCTTTGCATAATTCTTCGTCAATATATATCATAGTATCATCTCTGTTTTTTCGGTGTTCTCAGTTTATATTTTAAGATTATTTATTAAATATTAAATTATATCATTATCATTGCTTTCTATTATTTATGAGATACAACATATATAAATTTATATAATGATTTAGCACATTCTTATATCTAATTAGTATAATGGAAATATATATTAATATATTAAATATATACTTATGGGATATTTTTGAGGTGAAATAATGAATAAATATATTAAACAGGGAGCTCCCATTTTGGGCATATTACTTGCAGTTATGTTTGGTGGTCGTGAGGGGGATGCAACTACAAAAACCAATACAACAGAAAAAACCACCAATCCAATTACATTAAAAGTGTCTTATGCAGGGAGTTTGTCGGTTCCATTTGAACAATATGAAAAAATATATAAAAAATATCATAATAATATGGGGGTTCAAAGAGAAGCTGGGGGAAGTGTGGATTGTATTGAAAAAATAATATATTTAAATGATACGGCCGATGTTTTGGCTTCAGCAGACTATTCACTTATTTCAACTATGATGATGCCCGAATATGCAGACTGGTATTTAATGAACGCAAGAAATGAAATTGTAATAGCATACACCGATAAAAGCAATTATAAAGATGAAATAAATTCAGATAACTGGTATAATATATTAAATAAACCAAATGTTAAATTTGGATTTACAAGCCCTAATAAGGACCCTTGCGGATACAGAAGCCTAATGACAATACAGTTGGCCGAGTTGCACTATAATATCCCAACAATATTTAATGATTTAGCATTGAAAAATACAAATTTTGGGGTTGAGAAAGAAAATGGAACTAATACAATTATAATTCCAAAAGAAATAAAAGATATAAATACAGATAAGATATTTTTAAGAAATACAGAATCCGAGGTATTGGAGCCACTTAAAACTGGGGTATATGATTATTTATTTATATATAAAAGTGTGGCTGACCAACATAATTTAAAATATATCGAACTTCCGAAAGAAATAAATCTGGGGTATCATGAATATGCCGATAACTATAAAAAAGTTAAATTAACCACAGGAGATGGGAAAACTAAAACGGCAAAACCAATTATTTATGGAATTACAGTTCCTAAAACGGCAAAACATCAAAAAGAAGGAATTGAATTTGTTAAAACAATATTGGAACACCCCGAAGTATTTGAAAATGCAGGGCAACCAGTAATTGAACCTGCTGTTGGATTTGGCAATATTCCTGATGAGCTTAAAGAATTTGTTGAAATAAGAAAATAAGGAAAAATGCAATATATAATTTTTTAATCTTTTTTATATCCAAATTATCCAAATTTTTTTAACATATTCCGCAGGAGCTCCCGGTCCATAATGAGGAGTAATTCACTAGTTTATATCTTCCTAACATTATGATAACTATAACACATAATAACAACTATTGCCCAACAGCCAAACAAAAAATAACTAAAAATATAAATATATAATACGCATATATGCTAATATTATTTATTATTATTATTATAATTTGGTGGTATAGTGGTATCTGAAAATATAAAATCATTTGTGGAAGAAATTAACAATCAAGTAAAAAATGAAGGAAAATATATTGAATTGCTTTCCACAGTAGAATATTTAATAAATCTTGTGGAACCAGATAAAAGAGAACAATTTAAAAATGCACTAAATAATGCTGAAAATATGGACGATGTAAATGAAGTATTGGGTGCATTAAAATTACAGCTTGGGGCCCAGGGTGCTAAAAAACTTCTCAGTATTTAACTATTTAATCAAATTTTACTCTTTTTTGATTCGTTCATATAATTATATAATTTTGTAATGGTTTCGTCTGAAATTACATGCTCTATTTTACATGCTTCTTCTGATGCTTTTTTCTCGTCTAATTTAAGATAATCCCTTAAAAATGATTCTATGATTTTGTGTTTTCGTATGATTTTTTTGGCAACTTCTTTCCCTTTTTCAGTTAATCTAATACCTATATAGGGCTCGTAAAGTATATATTCCTTTGAATGTAGTTTTTTGGCCATGCTGGTAATTGCAGACGGATTTATATTTAACAGTTGGGCCAATTCCGTAGTTCTTATAGGCCGGTCGTTTTTTTTGATAAATAAATATATCGTTTCTAAATAGTCTTCAATATTGGAGGAAATCATTGCTTCACCGGATTTATAATTTTTTAGTTGAATTAATTGAATATATGCATAATATAATTTATATGATTTTTCATTGTTTCACCAGAAATAAAACGAAATACTTAATTTAAATTATTATATATCCTATTGCCAAGAGATATTATGTAATGCCATCAAACATAATATACAAACATAATACAATCCACAGTAAAAACCCATATACAAACCCATATACTATACAATATTATTTTATAAAATAGGACTGTATTATTTTATATATTTATACCTATATACACACCTATAAATACATATACATAACATATATTATATGTATATTTATTAATATACTATAAAATGTGGCGGTTATTTTATTGTTGTATAACTATATTAGTTATATATTGAAAACAATAATAAATAATAATAAAAAAAATAATAATTTATTTTATGCGAGAAAAAGGTGAAAAAATTACTCAACCAAAAGATATAATATTAAAAAAAAGTGATGAAATTAATGGGTTAGAAGTAGAAGGTCCATCATTGGACAACGATATTGATTTAAAAGATATAATTACAAATTATTATCAAAAAATAGGTTTTCAGGCAACGGCTGTTGGAAATGCCATAAATATATGGAAAAATATTGATAAAATAAAGCAGACAGACGAAATAACTGTTTTTATGGGATATACTTCAAATATGGTTTCATCTGGATTGCGAGAAATAATATCATATTTGGCAAAGCATAATAAAATAGATGTAATAGTTACCACAGCAGGAGGGGTTGAGGAAGATTTTATAAAATGCTTAAAACCTTTTATCGTGGGAGAGTGGGATTTAGACGGAAATTATTTACGGGAAAAAGGAATTAATAGAATTGGGAATATATATGTTCCAAATGATAGATATATTGAATTTGAAACCTATATGACGGAATTTTTTGAGCTATTGGACGAAAAACAGCAACAAACCAATAATATTATATCGGCACAGGAGTTTTGTTATGAATTGGGTAAATTTATGGATAGAAAATTGCCCGATGAAGCAAAAGAAAAATCCATTATTTACTGGGCATATAAAAATAATATTCCAATGTTTTGCCCTGCCATAACAGATGGTTCTATTGGAGATATGCTTTATTTCTATAAAATAGAAAGAAAATCAAATTTAAAAATAGATATTGCCGAAGATATTGTAAAATTAAATGATATTGCTGTAAATTCTAAAAAAACAGCCTGTATTGTGTTGGGGGGCTCACTTCCAAAACACAGCATAATAAATGCAAATTTGTTCAGAGAGGGTACAGATTATGCTATATATATTACTACGGCCATTCCAAATGATGGCTCACTTAGTGGGGCTCCACCAGAAGAAGGAATTTCATGGGGGAAAATTCAGTCAAAAGCAGATTTCGTTGAAGTGTGGGCCGACGCCACAATAGTATTTCCATTAATTGTTTATGGAGTATTTAAATAATTGGAGCTCCAATTCTTGGAGCCCCCAATAAATCTATAATTTATTTAAATCATTATGGGTATTCACATTTACAAAAGATTTATGAGTTTCATCTATTTCATTAACATCAACAAATAATGGATTTAATTCATTTATATACTGTCTTATTGCTGGATGCCTATCTCCCGAGGAGCTCCTAATTATTTTTTCTAATGTTTTTATGGTGGATTTGTGATATATCGAAAATAATGGTTCAATATATCCATTTTCATGTTTTGGTATGATGCAATTACAATTATTTGATTCTGCCAATGGTATTTTATTTATTATATTTTTAATTGAATTTTCGGAGATTAATGGAGTATCACATGGTAGAATTAATACCCAACCCCCTTCTATTAAATTCATACCTGATAAAATTCCAATTAATGGACCTTTATTATACAGTATGTCAAATGTAATTGTTTGGTTATATTTTTTAAATATGTGAATTTGGTTATCTATGTCGCACTTATTTAGTGTATTTGCACTATTTTCAGAATTACAAATATGTTTAAATACTACAACAAATGGGAGCTCCATATTATGCAACACATCGGCAACCTTTTCTATTAAATAGTTATTATTTACTTTTCTAAATGGTTTTTCTCCGCCCATCCTTGTAGCTTTTCCGCCCGATAATATTATTGCTGAAATTCTTTTATTAATCATATTATTACTACCCGTTTTTGATAAAATATATATATTAGTTATATATATGGTTAATTACCAAACAATGACTTTAAGTAAAAAATAGCTGAAATCAATAAAAAACGGTGAATTAAATGGTAGAATCTGGAAAACTTGTGAGCATTTCATATAATGGATACATAGACGATAAATTATTTGACACGACAAACGAAGAAATGGCAAAAGAAAACAACATCTATAATCCATCAATGGTTTATGGTCCTGTTGTAGTGTCTGTTGGGAGTAAAATGCTTGTTCCAGGATTAGATGCTGCATTATTGGAAATGGAAGAAGGCGAAGAAAAAGAGTTGGAGCTCCAACCAGAACAAGCATTTGGTGTAAGAGACAAATCAAAAGTAAAAATTGTTTCAATGAAAGAATTTAAAAAACACAATGTTCAGCCAATAAAAGGCATGCCAATAACAATCGATAACCAGGTAGGAAAAGTGGCTAGTGTTAATGGTGGAAGAGTTTTAGTAGATTTCAACCATGAATTGGCTGGAAAAGTTGTAAAATACAATTTAAAAGTAGAAAAATTAATTGAGGAGCCAGAGGAAATTATTAAGGAATTAATAAAATTATATGCTCAAAAAATAAATACTGATGATATCGCTATCAAATTAACAAAAAAGACAGCTACTATCACACTCCCAGAAAGTGCATCGTTCTTACAAAACCTTCAAATGATTAAAATGGCTGTGGCTAATGAAGCAATGGCAAGAATCAATGGAATGGAAAAAGTATCCTTTGTAGATGTTTTCGAAAAAAAGAAAGCAAAAGCAGCAAAATCAGAAAACAATGAATAATATAATTATTAACTATTAATTTTTTTATCTTTTTATTTTTTTAAATTTTATTTCGTTATGGCGTATTCGAGAACAATACACTTCCCCAACCCACAATATATTCTATATTTCTACTGCACTGCAACATATTATACATATATTTTATTTTTGTTTGCCATTAATTAAATTTAAATAATGTAAATATTATTAGTTAGATATAACTATATAGTTTATTAATTATTTGTGGTATTTATGAAAGATTTACACAACCGAGAAATAAAATCGTTAAGAATTTCGATAACTCCCCAATGCAATTTAAATTGTTTTTACTGCCATAAAGAAGGGCACAATATAGATAATAACAAATTAATGACCCCAACAGAAATAGGGGAAATGGTAAAATATTCTTTAAAATATGGCATAAATAAAATTAAAATATCAGGGGGAGAACCACTTTTAAGGAACGATTTGCCCGAGATAATAAGAAATATAAAAAATTTAAAAAATAATCAAATAAAAGATATATCTCTTACTACAAATGGAATATTGTTGGAAAAATATGCTCAAAAATTAAAAGATGCAGGATTGGATAGAGTAAATGTTAGTTTGGATACCTTAGACCCGGAGCTATATAAAAAAATAACTGGTGGAAATGTTGAACTGGTTAAACGGGGAATAGAAAAGGCCGTAGAAGCTGGTTTAAAACCCATAAAAATAAATTTTGTTGTTATGAGCAATACCGTAGGGGGATTAAATGATATTATGGATTATTGTAGAAAAATGGGAGTTATTTTACAAATAATAGAATTTATGCCAGTTGATGAAAAATTAAAAAAATACCATTATGATATAAATAAAATAGAGGAAGAAATAAGTAAAAAATCAGATAAAACCATGGTTAGAAAATTTATGCAAAATAGAAAAAAATATTTGGTTGATGGTTTGGAAATTGAATTTGTTAGGCCAATGGATAATACTGAATTTTGTAGCCATTGCACTAGGATAAGATTAACATATGATGGATTGTTAAAGCCCTGCTTACTTAGGGATGATAATTTAGTAGATGTTTTAACCCCATTACGAAATGGCGAAGATATTAACAAATGTTTTATTAAATGTATTGATAGAAGAGAATTATATTTTAAAGAATAAAAAATAAAAATTTTATCTTATTTTATTACTTGATAAATAATAAACACCTTGACCAAAACAAATACCTCCATCCCCATTTGGCACATTTTTATGATATAAAAATTTAAATCCATTATTTTCTACATTTTGTCTTATTTTCTCAGATATAATTTTATTGTATGAAACTCCACCAGTCAAACCTATATATTTAATATTGTGGAGCTCCGAGTTTTTAATGGCAATTTCTGAAAGTCCGTCCGCAATTGCCAAATGAATATAATATGCTATAAATTCCTTTTCAAATCCATTTAATAGCATTTTATAGCAATTATAAACCAAATCAGTTGTATTTAATATATATTTTCCATCATCTTTCGTTTTTGTTATTTTTATATCCTGTTTAACCATTTCTAGACATCTTTTATATTCTTCATCGGAACAATTTTTTATAAAGTTTTCTGCCACACATTCTAATTTAATGGCATATTCTCCATCGTAGGTTCTTTCATGGCATACTGAGAGCATAGCCGAAACTGAATCAAGTATTCTTCCGCAAGAAGTTGTATTATTTACATTTAATTTTTTATTTAGCTGAAATAATATAATATTTAATTCTTTTTCTGTAAAATAATTATATTTTTTAATAAAATTAATCAATTCCTCTTTTTCAAGTTTTTTATAAAGTATTGATATTAACATCCTAAGTGGCTGTTTTGCGGCAAGGTCTCCCCCAGCTTGATATTGTTCCTCAAAATGTCCAATTCTTTCCATAATCCCATCAATATATGAAAAGACCTCTCCGCCCCAAATAATTCCATCTGTTCCATAACCCACTCCATCAATTGCAATAATTGTGGCAGGTTCAAAAATATTATTATCTCCCAATAACGAATAACAATGGGCTTCGTGGTGTTGTGCCCTATGTACTTTTATATTGTATTTTTGCCCCAATTCCATAGCTAATTTGGAGGAATTAAAAGAAGGATGCAAATCGCACACAATGGCGTCAATGTCTTTTGGTTGTGTATCTGTAATTTTTAAAATGTTGTTTATTGCATTTTCTAAATAGTTGTATGTTTCATATTTTGCCGTATTTCCTATATATTGGGTTAAATAAAATTTATTTCCCTTTACAAGTGATGCTACAGAATTTAATTCTGCACCCATACATAATATGGTTCTGTTTTTAATATCTTCATTGTTAATTAAATCATTGTTAATAACAATGGGCTCTGGTGCAAATCCTCTTGACCGCCTTAAAAATATCATTCTGTTGTTTATTTTTTTTAATACGCTATCATCACAACGATTTATAATATCCCTATTGTGAAGTAAGAAATAATCGGCAATATTTTTTAAACTATCTATTATTTTATCGTTCTCTATTGCCATAGGTAGCCCGGGAAGATTTGCCGAAGTCATAACATAGGCAATAGCCTCAGTTTCATTAAATAAAAGATGGTGAATCCCGGAATATTGTGCCATAGCTCCAACAGTGTTCAAATCACTTACAAATTTTGAAATATATTTATCATAATTTTTGTTTTTATCAAACACCACAATTGGTCTTTTTTGGGATTTAAAAAGGTTTATTTCTTCATTATCATAGTTTGCAAATAATTTTAAATATTCTGGTTTTGCCATAATTGCAAATGGTTGAGTTGGGCGGTTTAATCTTTTCCTTAATTCCAATACTGCACTGTCATTGTTGGCATCACATACAAGGTGAGCCCCTCCAATTCCCTTAATTGCAAATATATTTCCTTCCTTTAATAGCTTTACCGTTTGCTCTATGGCATTATTATTTGTATATAATATATTTCCGTCCTTATCTGTTAAAAATACGGTAGGTCCGCACTCACTACAACAAGTTGCCTGAGCATGAAATCTCCTATCCATTGGATTTTTGTATTCCTCCAAACATTTTTTGCACAGTGGAAATTTATCCATTGAAGTATTATCCCTATCATATGGAATTTGTTTTATTACTGTAAATCTTGCCCCGCAGTTTGTGCATGCCGTAAATGGATAATTATATCGTCTATTGTTTTTATCCATCATTTCTTTAAGGCATTCTTCACATATTGCTACATCGGCGGGAATTGTGCTCTCTCCTTTTTCCATTTCCTTTTGTGATTCGCTTTCTTTTATTTTAAAATCGGTGTAAATTGTTGTAGTTATTGTTTCTTCTATCTCTATTTTATCTATTTTTGATAATTCTGGTTTTTCATTTTTTAAATGTTGTATAAATTGAGTTATATTTTTCGGAGCTCCCTGTATTATTACTTCAACACAACCACCTTTATTTATTACGAAACCATTTAAATTATGTTTTTTAGCAATTCTATAAACAAAAGGTCTAAATCCCACCCCTTGAACAATTCCTTCAATAATTATTTTTTTTGTTTTTACTGGTGTCATAATATCACAATTAATATGATTTAATAAATATATATAAATGAATTGGCAATAATGGGGGAGAACATATCCATCCAGAATGTGGCCTGTTTGAAAAGTTTGTTCATTACAAATTTTTAATATATATGTTGGAGGAGATATATTATTGTATATCATATCCAGTAAAAAAAGTCTGTCCTTAAAAATGTTTATGATATTCTTGATATATTGAATATTGACTAAATACTAAATAATTTTTTCATTTGATATTTGCAAAAATTTGCATTGACCATAATGCTGTAAATAGTTTCCGAAAATACATATATTCTAATTTTTAACTTTAATTATTTTATTGCAATTTGGACATATTATTTTTAAACCTACAAACTCAAATATATATTCACAATTGGGGCAGGTTATTTTATTTATTTTAAGATTATCTAAATCAATAACTGTCCATTTACATAATTCATCATCTTTTATATCTACATCTTTTACCATTTTTTTCACCTCGTGGAAAATCTACAATATCTTTCGAATATTGAACAAAATTTTTCACTCTCTCTTTATTTTATGTATTTATTTATAGCTTATAAAATTATCTATATGGGGGCTCCCAAATTCTATTTTTTAATTATTGTATATAATAAGAAAACGGTTTCCTTTTTCCCTAATAATCTATATATACCAGTTATAGGAAAACACATTCCTATAAATGCATATTATTGAGGTGAATATATGTCAGGTTTAGATGTGTTTTTATTTTTATGGGCGGCGTCCCTAATATTTTTTATGAAAGCAGGTTTTTTAGCGTTGGAAATAGGACAATTTAGTCATAAAAACTCAGCATATCATTGTGTTTTAAAATTGGTTGATTTGGTTGCAGTATTTGTAGCCTATTTGTTTGTAGGCTACGGGGTGTCTTATGGATTTGAAACCATAATGCCATTAATCACTGGAACTTTTGATGTGGAGCTCGGTGCATGGTGGATAAAAATGGCAGTATTTGCGGCGGCAGCTATAACCATTATTACCGGAGGAGTTGCAGAAAGAATTAAAATATTGCCTTACTTTATCGGAGCTCTATTGGTTGCCGGAGGGCTATATCCATTAGTAGAACATCTTGTTTGGGGCGGAGGATTTTCAAGCATGGGCATTAACTTCGTAGATTATGCAGGAAGTGGAGCAGTTCATTTATTTGGTGGGTTGGTTGGACTGTCCGCAGCATGGGCATTAGGTCCAAGGTTGAAAAAATACATAAATGGAATACCTCAGGCATTACCTGGGCATAATGTTCCATTGGCTGTATTGGGTGCATTTATATTGGCATTTGGCTGGTACGGATTTAATATTGGAAGTGCTTCCGCTGTTGGAGATGGTTTAGAGATGGTTCAAGTAGCAATAGCTACAACAATGGCATTAACTGGAGGCATACTGGGCGGTGCTTTAAGTTCAAGAAATGACCCATTATATACGGCAAATGGGATGTGCGCGGGATTAGTTGCCGTATGTAGTGGTGTAGCTTTATTTACTCCAATTGGGGCTTTAATCGTTGGATTATTGGCAGGATTACAACAACCATTCACATACAGAATAATTGAGGAAAAATTAAAAATAGATGATGTTTGTGCCATTGGCCCAGTTCATGCTATGAGTGGGTTTATTGGAGTAATTTGTGCAGGAATTCCATTTTTATTAAGGGATGCATCAGGAGTTTCATTAATCGGACAAATAATGGGTGCGGGAATTATTACAGGAATTGCACTTATTGGAGGGGCAATAATTTATAAAGGTTTGGATTTAACCATCGGATTAAGAGTTTCCGAAGAAGCAGAGAAAAAAGGATGTGATGAAGGAGTATTGCAAGTTAATGCATATTCTAAAATAGATTAACTTTATTCTCATATATATTAGGAAATGAGTTTCTTATTTCCGTAATAATCTTTATATTATATATTTTGTATAATTCCTTAAATTATAATATATATTATATAATTATTAATTATAAGGCGATATAATGAAAAAAATTGAAGCAATAATTAGGCCTGAAAGATTAGATATGGTTAAAGAAGGATTATCTAATGCAGGATATGTGGGTATGACTATAAGTGATGTTAAAGGAAGGGGTATTCAAGGAGGAATTACCGAAAGATACAGGGGCAGAGAATATATTGTTGATTTGCTACCCAAAGTAAAATTGGAGCTTGTCGTCGATAAAGATGATGTCGATAAAGTAATAGAAATAATATGCGAAAATGCGAAAACAGGCAAATATGGTGATGGAAAAATATTTGTTATTCCAGTTGAAACCATAGTAAGAGTTAGAACTGGGGAAAAAGACAAAAATGCGATTTAATTGTGGGTTAGTTTATTAATTAGTTTAATTATTTTTTTCTCTATTTTTTTCTTTATTTAATAAATTATTTTTTATAATATATTTTATAGTATATATCCATGTAACAATATAATTGATTTTTTTAATTATCGTAAGGTATATATATGGTGATTTCCTATTATTATGTAGGAAGGGTATTTCCGATTTAATTTTACTATAAAGGAACACCGGTGATATAATGAAAAAAATTGAAGCAATAATTAGGCCTGAAAGATTAGATATGGTTAAAGAAACTTTATCAAGTGCAGGATATGTGGGTATGACTATAAGTGATGTTAAAGGAAGAGGTATTCAAGGAGGAATTACCGAAAGATACAGGGGCAGAGAATATATTGTTGATTTGCTACCCAAAGTAAAATTGGAGCTTGTCGTCGATAAAGATGATGTCGATAAAGTAATAGAAATAATATGCGAAAATGCGAAAACAGGCAACCAAGGAGACGGAAAAATATTTGTTATTCCAGTTGAAACCATAGTAAGAGTTAGAACTGGAGAACGGGATAAAACTGCAATTTAATTAAAAAATAAACTTAAAAAATAAACTTATGAATAAATAATATAATGTATCAGTATAGGTGAAAATATGGTTGTAGATATAAACACAGTGCAAGAGGGATTAAATGCATTAGCTACCTCAGGAGATGTATTTTATCTTGTAGTTATGGGGGTTCTTGTATTTTTAATGCAATTAGGATTTGCAATGCTTGAAGGAGGGCAAGTTAGGAAGAAAAATGTCAACAATGTTATGATGAAGAATTACAGTGATTGGATTATTGGATGTCTTTCATGGTTATTTGTAGGTAGTGTTTTGGCAACTTCAATAGTGCCTGCTGATTTCATTAGCTGGTGGGGAAAAATATTCATGACTTCATGGGATTCAATAAACATTGATTTAGCAAACTGGTTCTTTGGTTTAGTATTTGCGGCAACAGCGGCAACAATAGTTTCAGGAGGGGTTGCCGAAAGAATTAAATTCTCTGCATATGTATTAATTGCTGTATTAATTGTAGCATTTGTATATCCATTCTTTGTATATTTGGGTCCTTGGGGCTCTGGTATGATAGGTTGGGCAGATTATGCTGGAAGTTTAATTGTGCATGGATTGGGTGGATTTTTGGCATTGGGGTCAATCATGGCATTAGGTCCAAGAATAGGAAGATTTGTAAATGGTCAAGCTATTCCATTATTGGGACATAACATACCAATGGCAGTATTTGGTTCATTTGCTTTGGCAATCGGTTGGTATGGATTTAATGTTGGGAGCTCCCTTGCATTAGGTGATATATCAGGTTTAGTAGTAGCTACAACCACACTTGCTATGGCAGGTGGTGGATTAGGTGGTATGTTAGCATCTAAAAATGATGTGTTATTTACGGCAAACGGTATAGTAGCAGGGCTTGTAGCAATTTGTGCAGGAACTGACATTGTTAGTCCAATAGCAGCATTAATAATAGGTCTTTTAGCAGGAATTCAAGTTCCAATTGTATATAAATTAATTGAAAAAGCAAAATTGGACGATGTATGTGGTGTTGTTCCAGTGCATGGAACAGCAGGAATATTGGGAGCTCTGTTGGCAGGAATATTTGGAATGGAAGCTCTTGGTGGTGCAGGTGGAGTTAGCTTTGTAGACCAAGCAATAGCTTGTATATTCACAATGGTTTATGGAACAGGGCTAGGATTTGGAATTGCTAAATTAGCTGGTTTATTGACTGGCGGATTAAGAGTAAAAGAAGAAGAAGAAAAACTTGGTCTTGATTTGGCAGAGCACAAATTACCAGCTTATCCAGAAGAATAAAATAAATATTATTTAATTTTTTTATTATTTTATCTCCTTAATTTTTAATTTTATTTTTTATACTGTTTTTTTTAAATTGTTTGCCATATATTTTATAATATATACAACATAATTAACACCATACATTATAATAACTGGAAACGCTGGAAAAAATATGGGAGTTTTATTAAATGGGGGAATATAGTAAGTTCAAAAACTGTCCTATATTAGTCCAAAATAATTAAGTGGAATGGGATATAACTATATAGTTTTATTTTCACCACCATAGTGTGAAACAGTTCGAAGATTGACTATAATAGTAAAAATAGTAGCACTGGGAATTTACAGCATCGGAAATGAAAAAATTAACAATAGAAGTGCTGGAAAATTTTTGGGCGCTAAGAAAAAAAGCGGAATAATATATGTAAAAAAGGGAACTCCCCAAAATACCAAACTAAAAAAAATATAATTTAAATAAAAATGATTTAAATCTATAAATATATATTCTTTAAAAAAATAGAGCTTTGGGCGGGATTCGGACCCGCGACCTCTTGCTTACCAAGCAAGCGCTATACCGAGCTAAGCCACCAAAGCAATAAATATTGTTTATTTAATTGTAGTATAGAACACAATATAAAATGATAAATCTAATATATATACTTTTCGGTATGTATATGGATATACAATAAAAAATAAAAAAAATATAATTTATAATATTTTATTTTTTAGGCCAAGTAATTACTTTTGGTATATTTGGCATTTCTCCAATTTTATCTTTAATTAATTCCGGCCAGTCGTTGTAGTCAAATCCATATTGTGCCAAAAATCCTATTACCCATCTACTAAGCCCAAATCCTGTGCATCCTGTCCATACCGTTCTGTTTTTGTAATCTTTTACACCAAATCCTTCTACAAAATGAGTTCCATGAACATTTGCTGATGTTACGGCAACTCCTTTTCTTTCATCTTTTACATGAGGGAGCCATAATCTCATTTCATATTTTGGAACTTCTGGGAATTCTATGTTTCTTTCCTCTTTTTTCCTTCCCTCTAAATAAAATGGGTCGTCTCCTACCTCGGTCCAATACTCTAAATCAAGTTTTTCAGCAAGTTTTTCGGCATATTTCAATGTGTCATCTCTTACGCTATTTACAAATTCAGGAGCTCCCATTTGAACTGTTTCTATTCTTAAAAATTCATGAACTCTATCAAGCCCTTTTGAGCCTCCTCCTTCCCATCTGTATGTCCAGCCACTTTTATCCACAAATTTAACTGGATTATCAATATCCACTAATTCATGGTCAAAGAATTGATAGAATGGCTCACATTGGGCAGGTGCCAACACATACCCCGGATTTCTAAGAAGGTCTTTTAATTTATGTATTGGGATTTCATTTTTAATCATCATTTCATTTACAAACTCTTTAAACATCTCTGGGTCTCTTTTTGGCGGAGATACATAATACATTCCCTCAGGAAGCCCTTCCAAATATCTCATTTTGTACATAACTTCCAATGGAATAAGTTTTGGGAATAAACATTCATCAAATCCAATTTTATTTATGCATTCTTCCATAAGGAGCTCCTCAAAAGCCCTTAATAATTTAGTCATTGGTGGAGTGTAAAACCATTGACCTTTTCCAGAAAATCGCTTAACCCAGCCTAATTTTTCGCTTTCTTCTGTTGGGTCTTTATTATATGATATTGTTCTTTCTGCCTTATATTCTGATACAATTGTATTTGGAGCTATTCCACACACTTCATAAGTTAAATCGCACTCTTCGCCACTATCTCCAATGTTGTCAATTTCTGTTTTTACAAATTTAATTGCTCTATCTACAATATTTCTTTTTAATTCACTATCTCCAATATTTTTAAATATGATTTTTATAGTATTTTCTTCTTCGTTTAATTCTGTTTCACATTCTGGTACTTTTAAATTTTCAAGGGCATCTATATTGTGGGGGGCATTAATTGTTATTTCGTAATTATCTATTTTTATATCTCTTATTCCCATTTTGTGAATTTTCCCAACTTTTTCCATTATTGGTTTTTTTAATCTAATAATTGCCTCATGGGCTCTCGCATAAGTGCCTGAAATTATGTTTAATATTAATTCATTGCCTTTAAATTCATAATTTACTATTTTTGAAGCTTCTTCCTCTTTTCCAGTAGGCACTCCTTTTAATAATATGGTTCTATCATTCAATACTTCAATTATATCTTTTTTGGCATCATCAGTAATTTCCTTACTAAATATAATTTTACCATTTAATTCAAATTTCATAAAATCACCATTATATCGTTAAATTATAAAATATTATATTGCCATATATATTGTGTATATAGTCAATCTTCGAACTATTTCACTAAATTATCTCAAAATCGCAAAGCGATTTTATTTAATTTATAAGACAATAAAGGGACAGTTTTTGAACTTACTATAATTTAACATATTTATTATCGTATTTTTTATTATTGTATCATTAATATTTTTATTCTTATTATTCTTATTATTTAATTTTAGGATATTTTCCGTAATTCTTCAATAATTTTATCGCTTACTTCCTTTGTTTTTAAATTGCCCCCTAAATCAGGAGTTATATCTTTATGGGCCAACACCTGTTTTACGGCATCTTTTAATAGCCTACTTTTCTCCTTCATATCTAGGTAATATAGCATCATCGAAGCACTAAGAACCGCAGCTATCGGATTTGCAACACCTTTTCCAGCTATGTCTGGGGCGGAACCATGCACAGGCTCAAATAATCCATAATTATCCCCAATATTTGCTGAAGGAGCCAAGCCTAAACCTCCCAATAATCCCGATGCTTCATCGGATAATATGTCACCAAATAAATTTGTAGTTACAATTACATCGAACATTTGTGGGCTTTTTAAAATATACATTGCCGTAGCATCTACTAAATAATCGTTTCCTTCTATATTGTATTCATTTTTATATTTTTCTTTAAATTCATTGAATATGTTTAAAAAAAGACCGTCCGTAATTCTTAAAATATTTGATTTATGGATACAGGATACTTTTTTTCTGTGATGTTTCACAGCATATTCAAATGCAAATTTAATAATTCTTTTGCTTCCTTTTTTAGATATATGCCTTTCCGATATTGCCAACTCTTTTTCTTCGTCATAATATTCCACACCAGAATATAGTCCTTCTGTGTTTTCTCGAATTATTATGAAATCTATATTATTTGAACTATCGGAATTATCTAATTTATGTATTGGTCTTACATTTGCATATAGGTCTAATTCTTTTCTAAGTGTTAATATGGGGCTTTTATATGGTTTTCGCTCCGTTTCATCTAATTTAGGGGTGCTAACTGCACCAAATAATATGGCATCGCATTCTTTTGCAGTTTTTAATGTTTTTTCGGGTATTGCATCACCGCACCGTTTAAAACATTCATATCCCGCATGTTCATATATGAATTCAAAGTCCCCTATTTCTTTTAATATGCGGACTGTTTCAGGTATTACTTCTTTTCCTATGCCGTCCCCTTCTATCACACATATTTTAGGTATTTTCAAAATATCACCGCGATAATATATAATGATGAGATAAATCATAAATTAACTAAAAAATAAGGGTTTATAAAATATAAATGTATGCTAAAAAAATAGAATAATAGAATATATCATTAGGTATGTGCCCGGAGCTCCCTGTATGGTATATAATAATATTATAAGGTAATCAATTTATACAATCTGCATGGCAATTTCTTTTGCACATTCTCTTTTTTCTCCTAAATCAGTTAAAAATTCTTTAATTTTTTCATAACAATTCTTTTTACAACTTCCACAAAGGAGCTCCCCGCCTTTGCAACTATCATATATTTCTTTTAACTCTTTATCATCATCAATTAAATGATATACAAATAATTCATATACTACACAATTTTCAGGAGTTCCTCCTAATTTTTTCTGTTCCTCTAATGTCTCTCTACCTCCAGTTTTACTGGACATAATTTTCTTTTTTAATGATTTAGATGGAGTATCGCTTAGAAATATGGCAGTTTCAGGTTTTGAAGAACTCATTTTTCCACCAGATAGTCCAGTCATAAATCTATGATATGTGGAAGATGGAGGCATAAAATTAAATTCTTTTGTTTTATTTGCCCTACTTGCTATATCTCTTGTTAATCTCAAATGGGGGTCTTGGTCAATTCCAACGGGAACTATTGTTGGTATTTTTTCATTTAATTGGGGGTATAATATATCTGCAACTTGAACAATTGGGGCAAATATATGTCCAATGTTAGTTTCACCACCAAAACCATATATTCCTTTCATTTCGCTAAAATTAACTCTTTTAGATAATTTCATAGCTAAATCTTTAACTGATTCATTTTTTGATTGGAGATATATATTTATTTTATCGGGGTTTAAACCCAATGCTATGTAGTTAGTTATATATTCCTCAATTGCAAGATTTTTTGTGGTTTCAAAATCCATGCCTCTTGCCCAATATGCCTCCAAATCTGCTATTGGAATATATATTTCTGCATTATGCTTTTGATAATATAGCAGTTGGTCAATAATCATTTTATGTCCAAAGTGCATTTTACCAGATGGCATCATTCCGCTAACTACGGCAAATTTTTTATTTTCATTTATTGAATTGATTATTCTTCCAAAATCTCTATGTCCGAATATTATTCCTCTCCTCATAAAATGATGGGGATTTTCAATATCATCTAATAACTCTTTTATAGATTTTATTCCAAATTGTTCCATTGTTTTTTTATAATCTATATCTTCTGAAACTTCCCATGGCGTTATCAAAATTTCACCGTTATATCATATTGTTATAATAATTAATTGTTAATTTATAATTTATCTTCAATAACTGTCCTTTCTATTTTAAAAAGTGCATTTTTACATATCTAAAAATCAGGGAGCTCCTGCATATTTTAAATAATGTATATTATATCCCATAATTTAGTATAAAAAATTTGAATAAACTATTATATTAATATATTTTCATTTATTATTTTTTTGGGCATATCGTGAATTATTCTGTCCTTATGGACGGGGACTTCTTGCGGAATGAGGTTAAAAATTTATAAATCATCTGGCAATTTAGCTGCCTGTTCATGATGCTCTGCAAGTCCAAGTGCCGCAACTGCTCCAATTATTCCTCCGTCCTTTTCAAATACTTTAATAATATCAATATTATTTCGCATTGCCACAGATTTTGCCTCTTCAACAGTAACCATTCCTCTTTTTGCTTTACAGGTAAATAATTTCATGCTTTTTGAAGGTGTAATTCCATAATACACGGCAACCGCAGTTTTATCGGATAAACTTTTTTCTTTCAATTGATTTTTAATTAATTCTTTAAGTTTATATTTATACTCCGGATAAATTGCAAATGTTAAACCAATTGAAACACAGTTCTGGGTTTTATTTGGATTTCCTGGATAAAGTTGGATTATGGTATGGTCTATATAATATCCCCAACCTTCTTTTTCCACAATATTGCCAATTTCATTTGCAAGAACCCAAGTTGCTCCCTCTTCTTTTGTGTCAGTGTCATCAATTCCAACTATAACTTTTTCCATTTTTGGAGTAATTACTGCACCCTTTCCGAGTTTGGAGCCTCCTCCTTTTTCATATAATATTGTATTGATTACATTTTTCGCATTGCTTCTCAATTCTACGCCAACCCCTGCGCCAGCTAAACCCGCATAAACGATATGCACATTATTATCCTCGATAAATACTTTCTCGATACCTGCGGCACTTAATGAAGGCACAAGATTTAATTTACATTTATCAATATTTAGGATAAAATGATGTTTATTTCCATTTCGCCATGCAGATATAATAAGTGGAGATGTTCTTTGGTATTGATATATTATCCACTGAGAACCACTGGGGCATGGATGTTCTTCTATTAACTCCACTATGTTTAATTGTTCGTCTGCCATAGCAATTATTTTTTTATACGATACTTTTTCAATGTTATCAATTTTTCCCATATTTTTTCACACCTATTTTATTTTCATTTTTATATGTGGTTATTATATGTATTGGGCTAGTGTGTGTATTTTCAGGACTTTTTGCAGCCAAATATTATACTATGCTAATTTTTAACAGATAACATGCCCATAATTCACTAAACGATTATTATTAACAATATTTTTGAATATATTTTATATTTTTCTATTGTATTTTTTATTTATTTTTCTGTTCTTGTTTTTCTGCAAACTGTTGAATTATTTTTTTACAAGTATATTCAAATAAATCATCTTTAATATGATTATAATTTATTTCAAGTTTTTGAAGCCCATAATTTAAAATAGCCATCTCTAATTCCCACCTGATATTTTCGAGCTCCAGCTTTAATCCTTCTATTTTATTGAATATATCCCAGTTTAATGAATCATCAGTATCTACCGATACATTTTTTAATTTATTGATATATTCGTTTAATTCTTGATAGTTGATAATATCTATGTTATTATTTAATTTATCTAGGTTATGTTTTAGTTTATTTAATGATTCCATATATTCATTTATTTCATTAGTTAAATATTTTTCATTGCCCATATTTAAATTTAATCTATTATTTAATTCTTTTAACGAATCCTCTAATATTCCGATTTCATTGGTGATATTTACATATTTTTTAAAATAATGCTTCAACTTATCTTTGTCGGTGTATTCCTTATCTTTCAAAAGAATGAGCTCCGCAATTTTTTTTATGTTAGTAATAATTATCCCCCCATCATATAGTAAGTTCAATAACCGTCCTTATCCTAATTATTGGTAGATTTATGAAAACGACCGAAGATTGACTATAATTATATATATCTTTTGAAGTCCGTTCAAAGTCTGCTGATAACAATCATAAAATATTAAAAATTTAACTACAAAATCATAATGGTCCTGTTATTTGTAGTTTTAATTTTAATGACAATCCTGAACACGCATCATATGTTATTTTTTACAGTGTCTAATATTTAACAATGCCCCATTTTTAGCTTTTTTCATTTCTGCCCCACTCATTGATGCCCTACCTACACCAATTACTTCCCCCTCATAAATTATTACGATTTCATCTCCTACGGATATATTTTCATCACAATCCTTAAAACCAGGTGCAAATAATGAGCCTTTTTTAGCCTTAAAATTAACTTCTACCCATTTATTTTTTCCCAATAATTTTCCACCCTCATAGGTTAGCACAAAAAGCCCATTTTCATAATTTAATGAACATATCTGAGTTAATTTATTATTTATTTTCGCAAAAAACTTTTTATGCCTTCCTTTAATTACTGTATCATCAGGTATGAAATTACTGCCAAATTGGAATTTTGCAAGTTGCTGGTAGTTGTGCATCACCTGTTTTCTTATACTGGGCCTATTGGCTTTTACTGGGGCATTATTATCCTTATTATCTCGTTCATTTTTATTATTCTCTTTGTTATTATCAATACCGTATTTATCTGCACTAATTTCTTTGAGGGTATCTTTTAATGTAGCAAGCGAATTATTGGTCGTGGGTCGGTCATCTTCTACCGTAGATATTATATCATATTTTTCTATTAAATTTTTATCCAATATTTCATAATAATGTTTTGGAAGGTGAGCTATTACAGATATAGTTCCAAATTTATTATCCGTATTATCTAAATAAGTTTTTAAGTGCCTGTTAATAAATTCAATTTCCTCGGAGCTCCATGACCCAACAACAGGAATATCATAATTTACTATTCCCTCCAAAGCTCTTGGAACTACACCATATGGGGAGGTCAATACAACTTCTTCAACTACTGTATTTGAAGATCTAATTGCATTTACAAAGTATTGGTGAGATTTTGAGAACGAATATGGTTTTTTTGACGAACAAGGAAGTAATACAACAATATTTGTAAAAGCTTCATAATTGCCAAGCCTTTCAGTGTATTTTTTTACCTCTGGAATTGTAGTTTCGTCAATGGATACAATTATTTTTTTCCCACTGGATAGAGGGATATTTCTTACATCAGGATTAAATCTCTTATAATTGCCCCTAAGGTATGGATTTGAAATACTGGTTTCTTCAACTAAATTTCTTAAACTACCCTCTTTAATACAGTATTTTGTTTCTTCAAGGAGCTCCCTTATAATAGATTTATTGTGCTCTACCAATTCATTAAATTGTATGGTTGTTTCCATTATTCTATTTTTTGTAAATTTGTATCCTTTTGAAGCATAATATGATGCCGAAGAATTATCAAAGTAATCTACACCCATATATGTTAGCAGTGGAATTTCATTTGGCAATGCTGTTGGGAAATATATTGCAGTGTTTGGGGAAATTATATTTCTTAATTCAGATATTAATAAAAGTTCTTTTCTATTAATTAATCTTCTTCCATCTGCAATTATTATTAAATCAGTATTTTTTAATTCTTCGGTTAATTCGTTGATTTTTTCAATATATTTTCCGAGATTTAATATATAATAATTTATACTATTATTATCTTTATCACTATCGTTATTATCGTTATTATCGTTATTATCGTTATCGTTATCGCTTAATTTAATCGTTCCTTTTATTTTATCTTTATTTTGTTCAAAAATATAGTTTGCAACTTTTTCAGGTGCATCAAAAGGTATTTTTAATAATGGTCGTTTGATATTTTTAATAATATTGTCGTCGATTAATTTTGGAGTAATATTTATGTTTTTATTGTCGTAATCCTTTTTAAAATAAGTTTCTTTACAACTTCTTCCAATATTATAATAAATTGGTTCAAGCATTTTTTATCACATTATATATTGATTATTCATATATTTTTTTACAGGGGAAAATCTACAATATCCTTCGGATATTGAACAAAATCGAAGATTTTGAATTCAAAATCTTAGATTTTGTAAATTTTTTATTTGCCTCATATGTTTTATATATTGCCTATATATTGTTTATATATTATATATTAAATTATTATAACAACTAAACAAGGTTATATAATATGAGCGTAGATGTAATAAAACTATTAAGCAATTACAATATATCAATAGACAGTATAATTAATTGTGGTATGGAGCTCTGCATATGCAATGAAGATGAAATAGAAATTATCAGAAAAAAATTAGAAAGGGAGCTCCTAAAAAATTTAAGTAATCCAAATCTATCGACCTTAATAATTGCATCCATTAAATTGGAAGAAGAAGGAAAAAAAGGAAATTTACCATTTAACTATGACGAAGACCCAAATTATATTTATGCCGATGAAGTTATTGGAATGGCAATAGCCAACGAAATAGCGGGAACAAAAGCTACCTTTAATTTCAAATGGTATGATAGAAAAAAACCAGGTATCATAGGAACATTAGATGAAAATGGACTTGTTTTTTTAGATGATGCCATAGCCGGACTTATTGCTGGTTGTATGAGTAAAATTTTTGAGTGTTGATAGAAAATGGCTACAATAAGATATGATAAAAATAAAGCTATTAAAATTAGTGCGGAGATATTTCCAGATAATATTTGTGAACAATGCGGTAGATGTTGTATCACACATGTTTTTAAGGATGGTGATGGAATACCAGTAATTGTTTATTGTGAGCATTATAATCCCAAAACAAAATTATGTAATATATATTACAATAGATTTGAAAAAGAAGATTCATGTCTTTCAATGATAGAGGGAATATTGGCCCAGGCTTTTCCAAAGGATTGCCCATATGTCAAAGATCTAAAAAATTATAGCGAACCAAATTGTTATAAAATAATAAGGGATTTCGAAAAAAGGAAAAAAGGAAAATTCAAATATTAAATATTAATTATATAATTTTTTAATTCATCAATATTCATCCGTTCTTTTGATTCTGCCGTAGGTATGGAATATAAAATTTTTGGATTATTGGGAGCTCCTTTTAATCCCAATATTATTAAATCTTCTTTTGGGGTTTTATCATACAATCTAATAATATTATTGATTGGATATGATTTTTTATAAATTGGATAAACTGATTTATCAAGATAATATAATATATTATCTTTAAGTGTGAGCCCCTGTTGCACTAAATAATTTATAAATTGTTCTTTATCTGCCTCCAATAATGATTTTTCTGTTTTTAATTTTTCTTCTTTCGTTTCATCAATGTTATTATTATTATTATTATTATTTTCAAGGTTTAAATCCCTTGTATGCACAGATATAATTGCACTATCTTCTTTAACTTCTTCAACAGGCAATGTTTTGGCATATCTTACTTCAACCGCTCCATTTGAAGAGTTATCCTCTATTTTTACCTTTTTAGTTTTAAGCTTTCTAATTCCTGCTTTAATTGATTTGTATATTTTATGCCCTAAATAAATTATTGCCACCAACAACCCCAATAATAACAAAGGTAATATGAGAACTACAAATGCCAATATTGCAATTATGAAAAGCAATATATTTGAAAAGAAAGACATGTTTGTTAAATTGTATGTTTTAAGTTTAACCATGTTATCACTTTTTTAAATTTTTAAATTTTATTTATTCTTTAATTATTATTTTATTCTTATTTTTTCCTTTAAAACCAACTATCCAATGAAGTTTGGCTTCTTTTCTCATTTAATAATTTATCCAATTTTTTAATTGATGGCAAAATTCTATTTGGTGAAAAATCATTTTCTTCTATCAAAAATTCTTTTAATCCTTCAATATTTGGAGATTTTAATTTTATGTCCTCTTTCGTATAATCCACGACTTTTGGATTTTTAAATATATTTTTTATCTCCTCATAATTTTCAATATCTTTTATATATTCATTCATTTTTTTATTTTTTATTATAGTTAATGCTTTTTTAGGGCCTATTCCTTTAATCCCTCCAATATTATAGTCGGTCCCAATTAATATTGCCATATCAATTAAATCATCAATAGATATATCCAATGGTTTTAATATGTCCTCAATTTCCATCAGTTCCAATGGTTTATTTGATGCCGTAATATTTCTTACAGTTCTCGGAGCTCCATATAATAAGGCATCATAATCTTGACTAACTACACAGTAGGCATCGCCGTTTTTTATCATATGGGCACATTGGGCTTCCCCCTCTGATGGGGCATCTATATATGGGATTCCCATGAGTTTTAATAATTTTTTGCAGTTATCAACTGTATTTGGTTCTAAATAATTAATTCTTTTTGCATATTTTTGCATATCTTCAATGTTTTCTTCTCTTTTTGCTATTTCGTAGTCCTTTGATGCTTTTTCTTTTACTTTTCTTCTTTCTTCTCGTGTTTTAAGTTTTAATTCTGGCGGTTTTCCATCAAATACCCATATGGGAGTTATTTCATTATTCAATAGATATATTGTTTTATAAAATATTCCATTATATGGTGATGTTATTTCCCCCTTTGAATTTCTTAACGGAGCTCCATCTCTTAATCTAATACTTGATAAAAATTGATATATTATATTCATTGAATCAATTGCCACGGTTTTATTTTTTAAATCTGTTATTGATATGTTCTTTTTTGGAATTGAGTCATTAAATTGCACTCCCATTTTATTCACCAAAATATTTATTATTATTTATTATAAAATAAAAAAAATATTTAATTAACAATTATCTTTCCATTTATTAACAATGGAGGGGCTATTAAACTCCCCCTCTGCTCAACTTTATCTAATGGGGTTGCTGTTTTAAATGTTTCAAATATATTTCCTGATAGCATACCTTTTTTAAGCGGTATTTTCTCTCCGTCTTTAACTATATAACTGTTGGATATTTCCACGGAAAAATCTCCTGTAATTGGGTTTGAAGTATGACAACCGATAAGGGTATTTATAATAAGGTATTCGTTATAATTCTCGATTTTATCAACTGGCTCAATTATAAAGTTGGAGCTCCCCACACTTGGTAGGCTACTACTGCCCCTTGAACCATTTCCTGTGCTTTCTGTATTGTCGATATTTGCCCGTTTTATGTCATATAAATAGCTTTTTAATACCCCATTTTCTACTAAAACAGTTCTTTTTGTTGGTGTTCCCTCGTCGTCTGCCTTAGATGAATAAAGAGCATTATCAATAGTTCCATCATCAATAATATTTATATTTTCTCCAAATATTTCCTCTCCAAGTTTTCCAGCTAAAACAGACCTGTTTCTTTGGACACTTTCGGCATTAAATGATGGTTTAAGTGTATATCCCAATAATGAATTTAAAGCCCTTGGATTTAATATAATATTGCCCTCATAATTTTGAATTGTGCTTTTTGGAAGTTTTAACAATTCTACGGTATTATTTGCCAATTCTTCTACGCTAAACCTGTTATTTTTGGTTAAATAATCGTAAGCCGTTTCATTTTCATTTATCCCAGAAATAGAGGCGGAATATTGTGTATATTTTTCCTCTATATCTACACCATTTGAATTTATTATTCTGGTTTGTGCCATGGAGCTCCCTATGCCCCCGCCTGTGATGGTAATATTATTTTCCTCCAATATATTTTTCATAGCTCTTAAATCCTCTATTAGCTGGTTTTCGTCTAAATCTAATATTTCTTTATAATATGTTCCTTTTGGGTTTGGATATTTTGATTTAGGTTCGGGTTGTGCTAATGTGGTATAGGAGTCAAATACAAGATTTTCCATAGCTTTATAAATTACCTTTTCATTTTCCTGCGAAGAGAAGGCAAAACCTACTTTTTTATCCTTTATTACCCTTACACCAATACCAAAATCTTTTGATATATCCACACAATCCAAACTATCTCCGTCTAAATCTGCACTAATCCCGTCTGTTTTTTCGATGTAAATATCTACTTCAAAATTGTTTTTTTCTCCAATTTTTAATATTTTATCTATTAAATAATCCATTATTACACCATTTGAATTTATTATTTTGTTTATTAATTGTTGTAAATTTAATTAATTAAATAAATAAGCCGTGAAAAAATAAAAATAAAAATTATTAAAATAAAAATAAAATATGTATTATTTATTCAAATATGAACTCTACATCTGATAATCTTCTTTTTACTTCATTTAATATTCTATCCTCTTCTTCCTCGGACACTTCCCCGTCTTTAAATGCTGGGAAACATGCAGCCATTCTTACGAAATGTCCAGCATCGTCCCAAGGTACAGTAGAAACTAATTTTTCTTTTATTAAATAATGTGAAAACTCCTCTCCGCTGTTGAATATATGACCGCATTTTGTTCCCTTTGGAGCTTTTATATATAAATAGAATGTTCCGCCAGGCATCTTAGCATCAAATCCTACTTCATTTAGTAAATTAACCATTTTATTTAATCTTCTTTCGTATTTTGCCCTCGTCCTTTCTGTGATTTCTGGATGTTCTAAGCAATATATTCCAGCTTTTTGAATTGGTATAAATTGACCGCTGTCAAAATTGTCTTTAACTGTTGCAAATCCGCTTACAATTAAATCATTACCTACAACAAAAGCCAACCTCCAACCTGTCATGTTGTATGCTTTTGAAAAACTGTGTATTTCTACTCCAACATCTTTTGCACCATCAATTGATAAAAATGATAATGGTTCGCCGTTGTAAGTGAGAGCTCCATAGGCTGCATCTTGAACAACAATTATATTATTTTCTTTTGCAAATTGCACAACTTCCTCATAAAATTCTTTTGTTGCCTGAGCTCCTGTTGGGTTGTTGGGGTAATTTAAATATAATATTTTTGCTTTCTCTTTTATATCGTCAGGAATACTTTTTAAATCTGGTAAAAATTTATTTTCCTCTAAAAGTGGCATGTTATAAACTTCTCCTCCATACCACTCCGTATGCGTAGCACTTACAGGATAGCCAGGAACTGTCATAAGTATTACATCTCCTGGATTAATAAATACTGATGTGATATATGCCAATGCAGGTTTTGACCCCATTGAGTGAATTACCTCTGTTTTTGGGTCAATTCCATCTACCCCATATACTTCTTTCATATATTTAGCAACAGCCTCCTTTAATTCATCTATACCGTTGTCGGCATATCCTCTATTTTCGTGTTTTTTAGCCTCATTGTATAATGTTTCAATTACCTCTTTATCGGCCATTTCATCAGGTTCGCCAACACCCATATCTATTAATTCAATATCTGGATATTTGGCTTTTGCCTCCATTTTTGCCCTTTTAATTTTTTCAAATTTATATATTACATCATCTTTTCCGAAATTTTTTCCACCAATTCGTTCAGCAAATAGGTTTTGAATATAGCTTTCCATTTTAGCACCTTTATTATATTTTAATAATTTATTGCAATTTTATTATAATTTTATATTTTATATGTTTAATTATTTAGCATGATATTTTATCAAGGAGCTCCTACACAATATATAATATATTGCTTTATATTATCTATATTATTTATGTTATCTATATATATTATCCTATTGTATTTTATTGTTATGAAGACATATAAAAGATATATAAATTTTTAATAAATATATTTGTCCTGTTTATTTTATGGCAAGGTGAAATAATGAAAATAGCTATTGTAGGCGGAGGAACCTCTGGACTTTTATCTGCATTGGCACTTGAAAAAGAAGGTCATGAAGTATTGGTCTTTGAGAAAAATATCATCGGCGGATTATGTAGGAGCGAAACTATTGATGGCTATACTATGGATATAGGGGTTCATGCAATAACAATGTTAAATGATGGACCATTGGTACGAATTTTAAAAAAATATTCAAATTATTTGCCAAATTTTAGGCCTTATGGGGATTATTATGTAAGGACTGATGATTTATATAGGATACCTGTATCCATGCAAGAAATAACTACGACACCAGTTATTCCTAAACTCGACAAAGTATTAATTACCTCCAAAATATTGGATTTGATGACATCAGGATTTTCAAAGGAGACATCAGTTTATGAAGTTATTCAAGATATAAATTTAAGCGATGAATCATATAACTTTTTTGATACCATATGTTATTTTTTAAGCGGGGAGAATACTAAAAAAACGCCGTTGTGGAGATTATTTACTGGTGCAGGATATATCCCCGAGGACGATATAATACCATTTATATATAAAGATTTAAAGATAAATCCATTGAAATTATCCATATTTAAAAAATTTAATAGAAATAGAATAAAAAAGATATTGGATGATGGGTTTTTAGTATCTATTAAACATGGTTCTAAAAATTATATTAATAAATTCGTAAATAAAGATAGATACTGGTCCCAAGGTTACCCTATGGGCGGGGTTCAGTCAATATTAAATTGTATACTATATTCATTGGATAAAATCCAAATAAAAATGGAAGAAGTAAATAAAATCGTTGAAAATAATAATTATAACAATAAAAGGAATAATAAAAATACAAAATCGAAGATTTTGAATAAAAATAAAAGATACATAATTAAAACAGATAAAAATGAATATTATGCCGACATTGTTATATATTCTGCCCCCTCGAGATATCTTCCCGATATTACAAATATAGAAGAAATTCAAAATATTAAGAATGATTTAAAAAATATAAAATATACAAAATCATTAACTGTATGGATAGGACATAGCGAAAACCCATTAAATTATATTGGTTCAGAAATTTGGATTGATTATCCTTGTTGGGCAACATGCACTTCAAATTATGATAAAAATTTAGCACCTAATGGAAAACATCTTTTAGGATTTTCGTTTGTAAATGAAAAAAAAGAAAATGCTCTTAATATTATAGAAAATAAATTAAACATAAATCTCGATAACGCAGATATGATTCATTTTCAAGAATATATTCCAGAACAGGCATCTTGTGCCATTGGTCAGTTTTTTGCCTACCCTAAAATTAGAGACGATTTTTATATAGTTGGAACAGATGCTGACCCGCGAAGTATGGGAATTACAAGGGCTTCGTATTCTGTCGAGGTTATGCTTTCAGAGTTTAAAAACAGTTTTAATAATGAGATAACGAATAATAAATAACAATAACAGCAATACAATAAATATAGTAAGTTCAAAAACTGTCCCATATTAGTCCAAAATAATTAAGTGGAATGGATTATAACTATGAAATATGGTTTTATTTTCGCCACCATAGTGTGAAACAGTTCGAAGATTGACTATAATATAAAATTAAATAAAAATAAAATTAGAATATATAAATAAAAATAAAAAAACACTAAAAAGGGATAATATGAAAATATTAGAACGGAGTTTAAAAACCTGCCCAATAGTTCAAAGGGGAGAATATACTTACTTCATACATCCCATATCAGACGGAGTTCCATTAATAAAACCAGATTTGATAAGGGAAATTACCACAGAAATTATTAAAATAGGGGATTTAAATGTGGATAAAATAATCACTGCTGAGGCTATGGGAATACCACTTGCAACAGCAATTTCACTATGTACAGATATCCCATATGCAATTATACGAAAAAGAGAGTATAAATTAGATGGGGAAATTGCAGTCCATCAGGAAACAGGATATAGTAAAGGAGAATTATATTTAAATGGAGTTAATAAAGGAGATAAAGTAATAATTGTAGATGATGTATTATCTACGGGTGGAACGATAATAGCTTTAATTGAAGCACTACGAAAAGCAGGGGCCGAAATAAAGGACATAATTTGTGTAATTGAAAGAGGAGATGGCAAAAAAATCGTAAAAGAAAAAACAGGCCATACCGTAAAAACACTTATGAAAATAGATGTAATTGATGGAAAAGTTGTAATTTTATAATAATTTTATTTTTATTTTTTGGGAGCTCCCAAAAATACTACACAAAAACACCACATATATAAAATTGATAATATGATGAGAATACTTGATTTAGATTTAGATTTCTTTTTAAATAAAATAGTGTTTTGGAAGAAAAACAATAAACGACTAAATGAAAAAGATTATATCCCTTGGAAAAAGGACAAATTAATTAATTTTTTAGAAAATCAATGCAATTTATCAAAAGATAACAAAATAGATGGTAGAATAGTTAAAAAACATCATGAAGCATTTTATTTTTGGAATGAATTGATAAATAACAACAAATTAAAAACTCCTTTTGAAGTAGTTCATGTAGATGCCCACGCCGATTTAGGAATGGGGGACAATTCTTATGATTATATTGTTGGGGAGCTCCTAAAAATACCGCCACAAAAAAGAAATAATCCGCAATATATAGATAAATACATGAATGAAGGAAATTATATGGCTTTTGCAATAGCTAACCGTTGGATAAGTAAATTAACATATATTACCCACCCGTCGGGTGGAAATGATATTTTAAAAGAATATTTAATAGATAATGAAATAACAAATAATATTAAATTAAATAATGATGAGCCAGTTGTGGAATTTGAAAAAATTCAGGGCAAAGATTATATTGACAATGGTAAATATTTTGATTATATCGTATTATCTATTTCACCAAGATATACGCCAAAAAGTGCAGATAAATTAATCCCAGTATTTAAAGAATATATAAATGAGATTTAAGGTGATTAAATGCCATTAAACATAAATCCATCAAAAATAGTTTGCGTGGGATTAAATTATGTTGACCACGCCAAAGAGTTAAACATGGAGCTCCCAAAAGAACCAATAATTTTTTTAAAACCGACCTCTTCAATAATTTATAATGATGATAAAATAATAATACCTCCTCAATCAAATCGAGTAGATTATGAAGTAGAATTGGCAATTGTTATTGGAAAAAAATGCAAAAATATAAAAAAGAAAGATGCTCTAAATTACATAAAAGGATATACTATATTAAATGATATAACTGCGAGAGATTTGCAGGAAAAAGACGGGCAATGGACAAGGGCAAAATCATTTGATACATTTTGTCCAATTGGACCAAAAATAGTTAAGGAAGGTATTGACCCAAATAATTTAAATATTCAATTAAAAGTAAATGGGGAACTAAAACAGAAATCCAACACACATAATATGATATTTTCAATTGAGGAAATTGTAGAATTTGTTTCTTCAATTATGGCATTATATCCTGACGATATAATTTCAACAGGGACTCCTCCAAATGTTGGGAAATTAAATAAAGGAGATGTTGTTGAGGCAGAAATTGAAGGAATTGGCACTTTAAGAAATGTTGTTGAATAATAGTTAAATCTTCAATAACTGTCCTTTATTTGTTCTAAATAATCAACTAATTTATTTATTGGTAATGAAGATATTAGCTTTAATAAGATCTCTAAATTTTGCTCTGAAAAATTTATACGACATTAAAAATTCCTCCGGAATTTTGGGTCGTAAAAACTCCTTCGGAGTTTTGAGATCGTAAAAATCGCTTTGCGATTTTGAGATAGTTTAATGAAAAAGACCGAAGATTAACTATAATATTTTTTACATTTTATTTATATATGGCGATATTATGAACAGGGAGCTCCATAAAAAAATATATTCTCCAAGAATATATAGAAAAATTGAATTTATAGTATTATTATGCACTTTGGAAATTATTATTTCTTTTGTAATATCCACATATAATCCTCCGTATGAAGCATTATTATTTAAATTAGATTTTTTTTCCATCTCATTTTTAACTTTTGAGTTTATATATAGGTTTGTTGGGTCAAAAAATAAAACAAAGTTTTTTAAAGATAAATATAATCTTATAGATGCTTTTGTTATTGTGGCTTTTATAATGTATTTATTGGAGGCAACTTTAACCCATGTAATTGTCAGTCTTAGAATAATTAATGCCGTTAGGGTATTAATGGTATTGAGGGCAATAAAATTTAAGGAGCTCCGGCTTAGCAATGAAACCATTAATTTCATTACAATATTTACATTTAGTTTTATACTATCCTGCTTTATCTGGTTGGTAGAACATGAAGTAAATCCAGGCATAAATAATTTTGGGGATGCCTTTTATTTTACGGTGGTATCTTTAACTACAATAGGATACGGGGATATAACACCTATGACATCAGAGGGAAAGCTTATAATAGTTTTAGCTGTGCTTTATGTAATATCCGGATTGGTCTCTAAGGCAAAAGGGTTTTTGCATGAGGAACATCGGCTATATTATGAAAATAAAAAGATAAAAAAGAAAATCAGCTAATAAAAATTAATTAAAAGTGGCATACAATATGAAAACGACCGAAGATTAGCTGTAAAAATTATTATCAAAAGTATAAAATTATTAAAATAAATATAAAATAAAATATTAAAAAATTAAAAAAAATAATAAATTAATTTAATTATTTACCTAATTTTTTGTTAGCTCTAATTCCAGGTCTTACTTTTTCAGCACCTTTTCCTTTATTCATTAATCCTCTTCCTTTTTTACCTGCGGAAGTTAAACCTCTGAATACTCTGTTGGTGTGTTTTCCAGTGCATAAATTTTTGTAAGATGAATCGTTTTTAATTGATGGATGATTAACATCTATTAATATAACTTCATACCATTTTCTTTTTCCATCTTCTCCTACTGAGTAAGAGTTTAATACCTCTAAGTTAGGGTATCTTTTTGCAGCTCTTTCTTCTGCTATTCTTTGGATTGATTTGGACATTGTAATTTTGTTCATTGCCATTGTAGCAGGTTTTTTAGAGTGTTTTGGTCTAGGCTTTCTTAATCCTCCTCTTCTAACTGCTACTCTAGCTACAATTACTCCTTGTTTAGCTTTGTATCCTAAACTTCTTGCTCTGTCGATTCTTGTTGGTTTTTCAACTCTTACAACAGTAGGTTCTTTTCTCCAATCTTGCATTCTTGCCCATTGTAATCCTTTTACATAGGATTCGCTAGGTTTTTTCCAAGCTTCTTTAACATGTTTGTACATACTCATTTTATCTCCTTTTCATTTGTGTTTTACTTTATTGTTGCATATAATATAATTGGTTGTTGGAAGTTATTGTAATTGTTGTTTATGGGTTCAGCTCTTGCCACATGCCCGACGGGATTTGACTCCCGTTATTGTCTGTTGTTTTTATTTCTATCCTATATGTAATAATATGCCCATTATCTTGTATGGTATTTAGTATATTAATTTAACGGTTTATAGTTTATGTATGTTTTGAAATAGTTTGAAGATTGAGTATAAAGATTGACTATAATTCAGGGAGCTCCGAGCATACTATAATTATATAAACCAGTAGTATAAAACTAATAATATTATAAAATTATATATTAAAATTATTATGTTATTTTGGCATTATTTTTAGGATATAATTTTTTCTATTAAAAAAATTTATAGATATATTTATTTGGATGGTGAAAATATGAATAGTGATTATTATGATTATGACGCACTTTTAAAAAGGGCTGTTAGTCAGCTTCCAGAAGAAGTGTTTAAAGATGTTAGGTTTGAAGTTCCTCATGCAGATAGCTTCGTAGAAGGAAATAGAACTATGGTAAAGAACTTTGTAGATATTTCTAAGGTTATACGAAGAGAACCGCAATTTTTTGCAAAATATGTATTGAAGGAGCTCGGAACTGCGGGAGATGTTGAAGGTCCAAGATTGATATTACAGGGTAAATTTGGAAATTACATTATCAATTCAAAAATTAAGAAATTTGTAGATGAATATGTATTATGTCCAGAATGTGGAAAACCAGATACTAAAATAATTAAAGAAGGAAGAATTCACTTCCTTAAATGTATGGCTTGTGGTGCAATGAAGCCTATTAAATTAATTTAATATTATAGTATTATATTACTATTTTTTTATTTTTTTAGTTTCATGAATTGTTAATTGTAATACTAAATTTGGCGTTCTAAACAACTATAAATACCCATATTAGAACAAACTATTTTTATCAAATTTATTAAAAGTATAAAATTATTAAAATAAATGTGAGATTATGAAAGGATTTTGTTATCGGTGCGGTTATGAGGGGGAATTATTAGATGGATTATGCAATAAATGTTATTCCCAGCTTAATCCCTTATTTAACATAACCGATGAAGTTAGAATAGAAGCATGTCATATGTGTGGTTCATATAAACGAAAAAATTGGCAAGACCCACAAGAAAAAGAATTAGATGACATATTAACAGAAATGGCATATTATGCCGTAAAAGATAATATTAAAGTAAATAATAAAAATATAGATATGGAGATAATACCATTAGAGCCACAACAATTACCAGGGGGTAAAAAGTCAAGAGTGGTAGTCCCTACAAAAATAATTGCCGAAGGTAAATTATTGGATGAAAAAGAAAACAGAATAGAAGAAAAGGAAATTGTAGTTCATATTTTAATGGTGCAATGTCCAAGATGTTCGCGATATATGTCCAATTATTATGAGGCAATACTTCAAGTTAGGGCAATGAACAGGTATTTAACAGAGGAAGAGCGGGAAGAATTGGACAATTTTATAAGAGATGAAGTAGATAAAAGAATGAAAAAAGATAGAATGGCATTTATATCTAAATTTATACCTCAAAAAGAAGGATTGGATTATCAAATTGGTTCTATGGGCGGGGCTCGGTATCTTGCATCAATTGTGAAATCAAAATATGGCGGTAAAACATATGAAACTGCTAAATTAGTTGGTGTTGAAAAAGACACCGGAAAAGACATGTATAGAATAACAGTTGTTGTTAGGATACCCGAATATACTGTTGGAGATATTATTAAATATAATAAAGGTAGTAAAACAGGCAGTAAAATAAATAATAACAATGATATAATATGTAAAGTAGTTTCAATGAATGAAAATAAACTATATTTAGAATCACTACTTAGAAGAGATAAAATATCATTGGTATGGAGTGATGCCGAAAAAAATACTTCGTTATTAAAAGAAGGAAAAGAATGCCAAACTGCAACAGTAATTTCTGTATCTCCCACTACAATAATGGCAATGGATAATGAAAATTATGAAATATATGAATATGACAATATTTTTAATAATAAAAATAATATAAATGAAGGCGACATATTAAAAATATTTAAAGATGAAAATATAAATCATATAGTAAATAAAATAGATAAATAAATTAAATAAACTTAAAATTATATTAAATTGATATTAATTAATATGTATATATTGGTGAAAATATGGATAATATATCAATTGATGAATTAAAAACCATTTCTAAAAAAATAAGATATAATATCGTAAAAATGATAGGTTTGGCAAATTCTGGACACCCTGGTGGTTCATTGTCGGCCACAGATATTGTAGTTTCTTTATATTATGGTATTATGAATATTGACCCAAAAAATCCAAATAAAAAAGATAGGGATAGATTTGTATTGAGTAAAGGGCATGCTTCTCCTGTCATATATTCGGTTCTTGCAGAATTAGGATTTTTTGATAAAGAAGAATTATGGAGATTTAGACAAACTGGAGGATTATTACAAGGACATCCAAATATAAAAATTCCTGGAATTGAGGCAAACACTGGTTCATTAGGTCATGGGATATCTGTTGCAGTGGGAATGGCATTGGGTTGTAAATTAGATAAGTTAGATAATATGGTTTATACTCTTTTAGGAGATGGAGAATGTCAAGAAGGTCAAGTGTGGGAAGCTGCAATGGCTGCAAGTCATTATAAATTAGATAATTTGATAGGTTTTGTAGATAGAAACAGACTTCAAATTGATGGGTCTACAAAAGATGTAATGTGCTTAGGGGACATTTCTGAAAAATTCAAAGCATTTGGCTGGGATGTTTATGAAATTGACGGGCATGATTACAATCAAATAATAAATACAATCAACACTGCAAAATCCCAAAAAAACGGAGCTCCCAAAATGATAATAGCTAACACTATTAAAGGTAAAGGCGTTTCATTCATGGAAGATAATGTGGCATTCCACGGAAAAGCCCCAAATAAAGAGGAGTTAAAACAGGCATTGGAGGAGCTCTCCTAATAGTTAATCTTCGGACAATTTCACTAAATCATCTCTATAATTAAGCTAAAATATATATTGAATTACTAAAACCAAAGAAACTAGTTTAATATATGGCGCAAATAAGGACAGTAATTGAAGATTAACTATAATATGGTTATATATTTTTTATACTCATAATTTTATATTGTTATCTAATTTTATAATAATCTAATATCATATTATTGGTGGTTATTTTGGTAAAAGTTGGGGCATCAATTCTTTCAGCTGACTATGGTCATTTAAAGGAAGAAATTAAAAAAGTTGAAGAAGCAGGGGTAGATTTTATCCATATTGACATGATGGATGGACATTTTGTTCCTAACTTAAGTATGGGAATAGGTATTTCAAAATATGTTAGTGAAATTACAAATTTACCTATTGATGTGCATCTAATGGTGGAACACCCTGAAAAATTCTCATTGGCATTGGCAGAAGAGGCAGACATGATTTCTTTCCATATTGAAGCATGTAAATTTCCATTTAGGATGGTAAGATTATTAAAAGAAAGTGGCGTTAAACCTATTATAGCACTAAATCCATCTACTCCAATAGATACTGTTGAGTATATATTGGATTATGTGCATGGAATTCTTGTTATGACTGTCGAACCGGGATTCTCAGGTCAGTCATTTATGAATCCAATGTTAAAAAAGATAGATAAATTAAAAACTACAATACTTGCAGAAGGATACGATACTGAAATTTATGTAGATGGAGGAATAAATGCAAAAACCGCCCCAAAAGCTGTTGAAGCTGGTGCAGACTGCCTTATTGCAGCATCTGCCATATATAATCAAGAAGATGTTGGTGGAGCAGTGAAATTATTAAAAGAATCGGCAAAATTCAAAAGGTGAAATAATGGATTACAAAATAGGAGATAAAAAAGCTATGAGAAATGCCTACGGAGAAACCCTTGTTGAGTTGGGTAAAGAATATCCAAATTTAGTTGTTCTTGATTCGGATTTATCGGGTTCCACGAAAACGGCAATGTTTGCAAAACAATATCCTGATAGATTTTTTAATGCAGGAATAGCAGAGCAAAATATGATTGGTATGGCATCAGGACTTTCATTAACTGGAAAAATAGTATTTGCTTCCTCATTTGCAATGTTTGCCAGTGGAAGGCCATGGGAACAAATTAGAAATTCGGTGGCATATGCAAATTTAAATGTAAAAATTGCAGCTACACATAGTGGTATAACTGTTGGGGAGGACGGGGCAACCCATCAAATGACCGAAGATATTGCCATAATGAGAGCAATTCCAAACATGATTGTAATCGCACCCTCAGACTATTATGAAGCAAAAAGTGTCATAAGATGGAGTGCAACCTATGACGGTCCAGTATATATTAGGATGCCAAGGGGAGATACTGAAACAATATTCAAAGATGAAGAAGATGCTAAATTTGCATTTGGAAAAGCAAAAATCATAAAAGACGGAAAAGATTTAACAATAATAGCAACGGGGGAAATAATTCCAGAGGCAATTAAAGCATCAGAAATATTAAAAGAAAAAGGTATAGATGCAGAAGTAATAATAATGGCAACCATAAAACCAATTGACGAACAGGCAGTAATTAATTCCAATGATTTTGTAGTTTCTGTTGAAGACCACAATATAATTGGAGGGCTTGGCGGTGCAATATCTGAAGTAATAGCAAGTAATGGACTTAACAAAAAACTTTTAAGAATTGGAATTAATGATGAGTTCGGTGAATCTGGTAAAGCTAATGAGCTTTTAAAATACTATAAACTTGATAGTGAAAGTATTGCAAAAAAAATAATTGAAGAATTTAAATAAAAACTATTAGTTTTTATGGCCAATATCAAATAATTTTTTTATTTATCATTACTTATTATTATTATTATTTATTACTATTTTATCCTTATCTTTGGAGATATTATGAAAAAAATGGGAGCTCTTGAAATATTGGTAATATTGTCAGTATTGATAACTGGCGGTGTTTTAGGATATAAATTAATGACACAAAATGAAAATACTGGGTATGAATTTGACGGAGACCAAATGTATAAATGTGCATGGGTTTCTGAAAAAATAATAAATAAAAATTTTCCGTTATATGCTGAGGTAAAAGGAAAATGGACTTCATCGGGAAAAGATTTTGATGGGATTGTTTTAATTACAAAAGCAAGAGGCGGAACTTTATATGGCATATATAATAATAAGTTAATAAAATTGGGCGGGGAAATGGCACATGTGGAAGACATAGCCTGTAAAAAAATAATATTAAAACCCGTTGGAAATACAATAATTAAATATGATATAAACCCAATTGAATGTAAATCGTTTAAAGGGCTTAATGAGAATATAGAACATTCAAAAGGTCAATATATTAATTCAAATATCACAATACTTAAAACATATATTGACGGTTCTATTGGTATTGACTGCAACACATTTAAACCATCGGAACAACAGAAATTAAAAAATAATATTAATCTTGATTTGAATTCTAATGCCTTAAAGATTGTTTTTATAGATGAAGGCATAAATTTAATTGGAAAAATAGATATAAACGACTTAAATAGTTATGGAGAATATATTAATTCAACAAATATGGTAACTTCAAAACTAACAGTATATTTAATAGTAAATGAAACAGATGTAAAATTATCAAAAGATATCATTGAGAAATACGACCCAACCATTACAAAATTGTAAATCTTATACCTTATATAATGTGTAATATATAATATATTAATTAATATAGAGATGGTTATATAATGGAGCTCCCTACTATAAACACAATAAAAGAAAAAATAAAAATACATCATTTATTTTTAATGGTGGGTTGCATATATATTTCACTATCTAGCGTTTCCTATTATTCTGGATTTTTAGCTTTTTTTAGCTTAATTTTCTTTTATTTATCCTATATTGTAGGGGAAAAATTATATTATAATTTAAAATTAGATAATTTAATTGATAATGCAAATATAACAGGCAAATATAAAATAAATTATTCAAAACATTACAAATTTGGATTAATATTATTATTTATAGGAATATTGTTTATATTTTTTAATTTATTGTGGGTAAGGGGTGTGCCATTATTTGACCCAGATTCAAGAAGATTTTTAAATGTGCCATTTACAGCATTATCTCGGTTATTATTAATTGGCTGGGCAATAACTGTTGCATCTAATTTAAATTTAAATAGGTTAAAAATATTAATTTATTCGTTGGTTTTTTCATCGTTAATTATGCTGTTGGGATATAGGACAAATGGTATGATATTGTTATTGTCCATATTGTTTGTGGCATATTATTCAAATAGAATAAAAACAAAAGAATTAATATATTCCTCAGGAGGATTGTTTTTAATATTAATTGCAATGTCATTACAGAGACTTTATACAATGGGCATTGGCGGAATTCCGTTAATTTCAAGAATTGACTTAACTATGAGTGTTTTTGACATTATTGTTAAAGATTTTAATGGGGCATTTCTTGGATTATTGCATTATAGTGCCATATTTTCGTATTTTGGAATGGCATCAGGTGCAAGAAACATTATTGCAAATAATATAGGCGTTACTTCTGTTTCAATAACTCCCACCATATTTGGAGCTGTAATTGGAGATTATGGAATACTTGGGATTATTCCATATTTTGGGATATTGGGTATATTTTTAGGACTATTTTATAAAATAGCTGAAAAATTAAAAGGGGTTTATTTGGGTGTTTTTGCTATTGTAGTATCATATTTGATAGTATCAATTGAAACAGGTTTGTTGGATTTTGATGTGCTTCTATATTATTTATTTGGGTTTATTTTATGTATTTATGCTTCTATTAAATATATATTAATTGACAAATTTAAAAAATAAATATTTTTATCCCATTTATAAT